>JAMLHE010000001.1:300000-451044 GCA_023957315.1 Candidatus Kapaibacterium sp. | reverse complement strand
CGCTATTTGGAATGAAATACAGGACAACGTCAAGATTTCGGATAAACGGGCATTCGCAATAAAAAGAGCTTCGCAAATGAGTTTTGAGATGTGCAAAATACCAATACACCAACAAATCAATGCGGCTCTTGGACTTTATAAATACGATAAATGTGAGCGAATCGCAATAGTAATTCAAAGGCATATTCTGGAATACAAGCGATTGAAAGGCTTAATCGAAAAAGCCACTACGATAGAAGAAATTGATAACATTTTGTTAAACCATCATTATCATAGAATATGAGCGTACCAAAAATACAAGCTGTTGACCCGGAAACAGGCGAACCGTTGTTCCTTGACCCTGTTGCAGATGCACCATTGGGAACGAACGGTCAAACCTTAAGATTCAATTCAGGTGATGAATTAGAGGCAACAAGTGCTATTACGGTAACAATAAGCGGAACTCATAAGGAAACGATTGTTGATACTGATATGGATGACACAGGTAAGCACCTAAATGCTGTCGTTCAACTAAATACCCAACTTGGAGCGGATTTAGAAACAAGTTTAAGCCAAGTAAGCATCCGTGCAGATGCACAACGCCCATCGGAAGGCATAGAAAGTTGTGGTATAGAAATAAAAAGCAGAAATCTTGCCGAACCACAATCGGAAAGTGAGATTTTGTTGCATGGCGATAAGTTCAATATCAACAATATGCAACTTCATAACGCACTTTTAGAAAAGGTTACCTCTTTGCCGACAGGCTTAACAGAGGCTCATGCAGGGCGAGTTGTTAGAATGGGTAGTGGTTTCTATTTTTGGCAAGGGTGGCGATGGGTAGGGTTGTCTGATAACAAATACCATTTTAAGCCGAATGACCAAATAGTTCCGAACGACGGCATATGGCATGACGACAATAATATAGTGTTTGATGTTGGGGCATTGGAGCTATACAGTTTTGAGTTTTATATGTTTCCCCAAGCGGGTCCTTTAGCGAATGGAATGGAATATACATTCAAGTTCACGCCAAGCGAAGCAATTACTGAGATGTACGGAACAAACACTCGGAATTTCTATATGCCATACAGCGGCTCTGAAAACAAGCTCAAATACAATGTGAATTTACTTAATGAAGTTGTATTCGCGGGTTTAGATGACGAAGACCCTCCAATACCAAAAATATATTTTGGCATTCTATACGGCGGTTCAGTTACAAGCACAATTAAATTACAGCACAAAGTGACTTCCCTTGTGGGGAACGCAGAAGTAAAGGCAACAACTCGCATTATTTTAAAAAGAATATACTAAAGCATTCAATATAAATAAGGCATTTAGCAATTTATTATTAATTATTTCTAAGGAGAATTTATCATGCCAACTATGGATAAAAGAATTATCGTAAACGGTGCGCCATTTGCGTATATCCACAAAGCAAGTGCGGGGGTTTTATCATTACTTTATACTTTCGACAACTTGCAAAACGTACAAATCACAATGCCAAGAGCAGATGCGGCGGCTTCATCAGGTAATAATAACGACCTAAACAGAAGTGACGGCGGGATAATCCGATTCCCACAGGAATCGCTTGTTTTGGATGGACGTGACGAAACCGATATTACACCAGCTGAAGATTCCAGCGATGCAACCGGCAAAGGTAAAATCGTATTTACCAACAATGAAGCACCTTTGCCAACATCAATTAACTCATACACAGCTTGGTTAAAAAGTCTCAAAGACAATGCCGATTCATTATTCCTTATTTCGATTGCCACAGGTTTCACTTGGGCAGGTAAGTCAGCAGGAACTCCAAAGGTTGACGGTTGGGCGAGAATGTTATGCAAACTCAATAATGATATTGATTTCCAAGCAGGTGCAAATGCTTCTTCAATCTCACTTGAATTTGTATCTTATAAGAATCCAATTGGCACGGAAGCACTTGAAGTAGGAGCTATTTCCGGTGTCGGTGGTATTACTTATGCCAATATAGCTTGGAAAGGTAAAGCAACAAATATTGTTTCGCCTGTAATAACAGAAGCTGAGGCAACTGCAATCTTAGCAGGTGATATCGTTTTATCCCCTGACAATGTATATACCTACGCTTAATGCTTATAATTCAGGAACATAGCGTCAATGAACATAATATCGGACGGCAAGCAATACGTTTTGCCGTCTCGAATATTTATAGCGAATTGTTCTTGACAAACGCATTAGCACCAGCAGGGACTATCTATACTGATATTTATGACTTTGAAAAGCATAAGCAAGATTTGGAGCTTGAAGATGGGAAATTCGGTATTGATGAACTAACATTCGAAATCAATTCGCTGAGCTGCAAATCGGAAACTGATAAACAAGCAATGTATTTCTGCTTAGATGCCACAAATGTTAATGCAGTACGATATTGTGCTTTATTTTTTGGTGAAGAGCCTACGAGCGAAAATATGCTATTTGTAGGTAAACTGAACACTAAAATATCGGGTGAAGATATTGCTTGGAGAGGAGTAAATTTCAGCCCAAACATCAGACCTGAAAGAAGTTATAAGTTAACTGCATACACCTTTGATGTTTCAATGCTTGACGAATGTGAAATAAATGATGATGTTTATAATTTGGAAAGCATAAGAATCAATAATTTGAGGGAGCGGTTTTTTGACGAGACGCTTTTCAATACTTGGTTTAAGATGAATGCTTCACATCGTGTAGCATACCAAGAATGGGGAGCTACAAACCGATATATTCATTATTCCCCAACAATAAATCTCAAGACATATCTTGACAAGATGTTAGAATTAAGCAGTGATTTGTTGCAGGAAAAGCATGATATTTCAATATCATTTACACTTGCCGAAAGTGATTTAGGGATTGATGTATTGCCGAGCTATATTTCGGAGCGTGCCACGACACCAATAAACAGCCATATGCTAACATTTAGCAAAGAGAATTATTTACCTTTTGAGCGTCGAATAAGATTAAAGCTATCAGATGCCAAAACAAGCACTACAAGCCCCGTATTAATTAGTCAAACAATGATTGACAGTCGTTTAGGCAATGATTATAAGGTTGGCGAGGATGGTGTAATAGATTTTGTTAGTGTCAAATCCGAAACAATGGATATGTCATTCATGACAAAGTTGAAAACAATGTCGGAATTGCTATTTACATTAGCAAGGGACTTCGGCTGTTTTCTCATTCTTGGTTACGAATCAGTTGGCGAAATATCAATTGAATTTGTTCCTCGTGAAAGTATCGTTAAAGCCGGATATACATATTTGGTTGATGTTGAAGAAAGCAGTTTTGATAGTAGTAGTAATCGAGATAGCGACGGGGGAACTAATTTCTACGCTTTAGCTACGAGCAAATTGGACGAGGGAAAAGATGTTAGTTGGGTTGTAACTCATTTGGGTGTGGCACGGCGAAACAATTCTGAGGCATATTTAAGTAAAGTTGACGAAATACAAGAACTTAAAGAGCAAAAGAATATTGATAGCAAAAAACTGATGCTTTCAATATCTCCAACCTTAGATTTGTGGGGTGACTCAAATAAAAACGCCGATTATGTGCCATTAAATACCGTCGCACGTGGCGAAAGTAGCCATATTGGGTGGAGCTATGAAACCGACTTTGAACCTATGTATGATAATGGTAGTACGAAGGTTAATTTGCCTAAACAGCTACATACAGGTATTTACATTCAAACTGAAGGAATCGAAACAACTACACCGCCACAACCAACACTTGTAACAAGAACCGCTCATGCTATTATCGCCACTATAAACGGCGTGGATAAAGTGTTTTATAAACTTGCTGATTACATTAACGAGATTTACAAAACGGGTCAGCAATTTTATGAAACAGCCCTTAATATCAAAGTGCCATATTGGAACGGATTCAATGATTCCGAAAGTGCGACCGGAGCATCTTGGAAAAAGCTAACATTAGGTAGTGTATTTCAGTTTTCGGAAATAGTCAAAAGATTTGCCGATGATGTGTTTATTGATATTGGCGTGGATAGGGATTATGTAGTTGTTGGTATTGAACGGGATTTGAGTAACCCTGAAACTACTATAAAGTTGATTGATAAAAGTGCTTATGCTTTTGGATATCCTGAAACAATTCCAGAACTTATTCCATTACCACAAGCCGGACCCGTTAACGAGAATGACACTATAACTAATACCGATAGTGGTAAAAGCGGTTACCTCATTGCTACGACCGACCCGGTAACGGAAATTGAAATCGGCGAGGCAGTTATGATACTTAGTGATAACACTATTGCCAAAGCAGAGGCAAATTCATTATATCCCGGAGCGGACTTAGGCATTGCATTAGCCAGTGGCATAAGTGGCGACACTATCATGGTGCAAACAGGTGGACGTGTAAATATGCCCGGAGTTTATGATTTTACAGGGTATGTAGAAAAGAATTTGTTTTTACGCACGAATGCAAGTGGAACAAACCTTTCACACTCTCCATTATTAGCAATTACAGGAAGTGAGGATGTTTACTGCATATTAGGAAGGATTGACAGTTTAACAAGTTTTGTTTTACGACCAAAGAAATGGAAATTTGTATGAAAAAAATACTTCAAAGCATTTCATCTATTATAGTCATTTCGGCTTTAATATACTTCGTTTTCGGGTTTGTTATGATGCAATTTAATCCAAGCATCTGGCAACAAGATACAAGGGAAGTGTTTTTGTTTATTATAGGATTTCTCAGCTTCGCTTTTATCTATTTAGTTATTTATATTAATGATTGAAACAGAACTATGATAATTATACTCGCATATTGTGATACACCTTTAGCAGACCCAACTGCTTATAACGCAAATTTTGCAACTGCTATGCCTGTTGGTGCAGTTGGAGCTCAAATGCAGTTTGACACATTGAAATATATACCAACAGTTGAAACCGAAACCGTTTCAGGTAAAACAAAAAGAGGCAGAAACTTTGAGCATGTCATTTCAACTGATGAGATATATGATATTGTGATAACAGCCGACGAGTTGATGACGTCAGCAAAACGTTCATTCGTAACCAACTTCTGGAAATCTAGCCACAAATACCTATTGACAGATACTGCCACAGGAACTTACATCAATGTAGTTTCAGGTGGTGGCGTATTGCCGATTGAGCTTATAAATGAATCCAAATATTTGCAGGAATTGAAGTTAAATTTAAAGGCAGCGAATGGCAACGGCATTACGTAAAGACATAGCAGGTAGCATATTACAGTTACCGATTAGAGCATTAACATTAGCAGACGGCACAAATACCGTGACACTTATGCAATTGGAAGCCGAAAGTAACTTCTTAGTGGACCCTGTCATTCGCATTGATGATGAAGGTAATCCAAGAACCATAGCTTATACTGTAAAAGCGGAGATATTTGTTCCTCATAATAAATTTGAAGAACCATGGCTTGCTTATGTCAATAACATGGTGAACAAAACAGTAAGTGCTGTAATATCATTAGGGAGTATGCCGAATTGGCCTCTGCTCCCTGCCGGAGATAAAACGACAATTGAAAATTCATTAATTGCAAGAGCGATAAACAGTAGTCCTGCGAATACGGGCGGAGCGTATATTGATATGCGAAACAATGCACATATCACAATGAAAGTAGAAAGCCCTGAAAGACGGCAAAGATATTTAATAACAATCACAACAATTATAAGAAGTTTATTTACAAATGAACCGCTCAACGTGGATGCACCGACAGGCGGAACAGACAAATTCTTAATGAGAAGGACAATATCAGCATGATAGAAATTGAATTTGACGGCAAAAAGCTGCAATATCTGTTTAAAAATTTATGTGTCGAGCAAAGCGAACTCGCAAAAGAAATAGGACTTTATAGAGAACTACAATTAGAATCCGAACCACCTACCCTCGATGAATGGGTGCGTAGCGGTGGTGCTGAATGGAAAATGAAAATATGCCGGTATATATTTAACTTAGAAGGCAAAAAATATGACCGTGGCTATGCTGAAACCGAACTGTATCAAACGATAAGATATTTGAACACAGAAGCAACCCCAAAATTAGAGGAAGCGGTAAAAGATTTTTTTATCAATTCGGGGAGCGAACAAAAGCTCTCGCAACTCTTTCGTACAGGAAGAAACAAGAACGAGATGCTGGAGTACTTAAAGTTGGCGATGATGATGAACAAGCAAGGATTGCCCAACAAGAGCACCTCCGATTAATTGAATTAAAACAAAACATCTTCAATCCGGGCAAACTCGATGAAATGATTGAAAACTTAGACATTTGGTATCTGGATTTATTAGCAGCAGGTGATGTAACAAAGTATGACCAAATCAGGCATTGCAAATTATGTGATGCTTTTAGTGCTTTAATGTATATAATAAATACGAGAATGTAATGGCAGCAAGTAAGAAATTTGAAATGATATTAGACCTTGTAGTCAACTTTGGAGCTGATGAAAAGAAATTAGCTGAGTTGGCTATTATGACCCAAAAAGTTTTAGAAAAATCCGCTCCCGAAATTAAATTCAGTCCAGATAAATTCAAAAGTGAAATCAAGAATATCGGCACTCTACTTCAATCATTAGAATCTGACGGCAAATCAATTGAAGATGTCTTGTCAAATATGACACTTGACATTGACATGAAAAAAGCCGAGAAGGAATTCGCCATGCTATTGGAGAGCTTAAAAGATATTGACAATATTGATTTAGCGAAGCTCGAGCAAAGCATGGAAGGATTGAGCGGTGAACATCTCGCCCAATTAACTGAGGAATTACAAAAAGCTTTTGATAATATCGACACTGACAAATTCGAGAATGAAATAAAAAGCATGGCAAAAGAATATGAAGAATCGGTTGCAAAAGTATCATCAGGATTAAACACTCAAAAGTCCGCCCTTAAACAAATGGAAGTCACAGGGCAAAAAGGTAGCGAAGCATATAAAAAACTCCAAGAAGAAATCAAAAAGAGCGAAAATGAGTTGAAAAAACTTGGTGTTACGCTCGAACAGCCCGCGACTTTCTTTGATAAAATGGCGAAATTCGGATTAGCCGCTCAAGGTATTCAGCAAGTAACGCAAGCATTCAATCAATTTATAGTGCCTTATAAGGAATTTGATAAACAACTAAAAAACATAGGTACGCTCGGAGTAGAGAATTTTGAGGAGTTCCGGGACGTTGCAATCAGTATAGCAACAAAAGTTCCTGATACGGTAGCAGGGGTAACAGAAGGTATTTATAACGCCATTTCGGCAGGTGCAATCAATGTAGTGGATGGTGTAGCCGATATTGCAGGTGGCATGGAATTTATTGAGCAGTCCTCAAAATTAGCCGTGGCAGGTTTGACAGATACGAATGCGGCTATCAAAGGTTTGGCAGCTGCTACAAATGCGTATGGTACTGATGTTTTGTCGGCGGAGCAGGCAGCCGATATTTTATTCGGAACTGTAAAAAATGGTGTAACAACTGTTCCCGAATTGAATGCTGCATTATCCAATGTTGTACCGATAGCGGCGGCGGCAGGTGTGAGTTTTGACCAAGTTGGAGCGGCTATTGCTACGCTAACTAAGCAAGGTGTACCCACAGCCCAAGCCACAACTCAGATTCGCCAAGCCATCGTAGAATTGATGAAGCCGGGAGCTCAGTTAAAAACCGTTATGGAAGAAGCCGGAGTTAGCATTGAATCGTTGCAAAAAGACGGTTTACAAGAATCTATGCGAAAACTCGGCGTTGCAATGGACGATATGGGCATTGATGCGGCGAACACGTTTTCAAGTGTTGAAGCTATCCAATTTGCATTATCACAAACAGGTGACAATGCAAAAAAAGCGGCTTCGGATTTGTTGTTAATCGGTGCATCGGCAGGAAGTGTTGAACAGGCGTTTGCAATTGCGAATGAAGGTATTGGTGTTCAAACGCAAGGCATATTGAATCAGGTTGAAGCGATGGCATTTAAGCTATTTGGCGTATTGGGTGACCAAGCTGTTGTATTGTTGGATTCCGCAAATAGTTTAGCACCTATGGTGACAACTTTTGCCGGTATAGGGCGTATGATACCCGACGGAGCTATTCAACGAGTTGGTGACTTTGCAAGTTCTATCGTGAAAAAATTAATCCCTGCAACGGTAGCCGCCGACGGAGCACAAAAAGCATTCAATTTGACAATGTTAGCGAATCCTTATGTAATAGCAGCAGCCGCAATTGCGGGTCTTGTAATTGGTGTTAAGTTGTTATCAGATGCCATGCATGAATCGGCGGCTGAAAGACAAGAGGCGGTGGAAGCGGAAGCGAGTTTACTCGACACTCAAATAGAAATGGTTGCGAGACAGCAAAAAATGGCAGAATCGAGCAATAAACTCGTTGAAGCCTTTGAATTGGAAGGCGAATCGGCTATGGAAAATAGGGATTTGATGTTGGCTTTAGCAAAAACATATCCGGGCGTCATAAACGGCAGCAAAACCTATGCTGAGAATTTAGCGAACCTAAAAAAAGCAAGTGCCGATGGTGCAAAATCACTTGACGATTTGGGCAGCAAAATGGATGAACTGCAAAGCAAGAAATTTGAATTAACGGGGCGTTTGCTAAAAATAGAGGTTGATGTAAAAAAAGAAGAGTTAGAGGATTTAATCACCGACGGTATAACGGGAGGCTTTGATTTTGATACCATATTTACGGAGTTTCTGTTCGGCACGAGTGATGCCCGTATAGCGGTTGAAAAACAGGTAAAATCTTACACGGACGAGATATATAAGGCAGCCACATCGAAGGAAGTGGAAGATGCAAGCCTTGCGATGCAAATGGCGCTTTACAACGGCGAAGGGGTATTTGGCGAACTTGATGATATAGAAAAAGAAAAAGTCCTTGCAGGCATAAAGGATGTTGAGAAGGCTGCAATAGCATCGATAGAAAACAAAAAAATTGAGCATGCCGCTTACTATAAACAATTGATAGATGCGAATTACAGCGAAGAAGATGCCGTAAAGTTGGTTAGTCAGCAATTCAAAATCTCGAAAGAAGAAGCAGCCGAAGTTGTTACCGAGCAAAAAAAGCAAGTGGAAATGGCGAAGGAAACAGCCAAAGAAGTGGATAAAATTGCCAAAAGTTTTGATGGTGTAAAAGCTGCAGCATCAACTTCATTTAATGAGGGATTAGCAAAAGAACTCGACTTGCAACTTCAACTCCGAGAAGCGAAAAGCAAAGGTGACAAAGAAGCAATTGCATCAATAAACCAACAATTGAAGGCACAGCGTCAAGAAAACAGCCAAAGCAATGCACAGTTGAAGAACCTCTCGAAGTTAGAAGAAGCAACTCTGAAAAGATACAATCCGGAGCCGGGAGAAAGTTGGTTAGATTTTGCAAATAGAGTTTATGCTAATGAAAAATTGCAATTGGATAATGCCTCACGATTGTATGAGTTAGATGTTCGCCGTGATGCAATTAGTCAAAATCGTGAACAAAGTGCCTATGATGAATATAAAATAGCATTGAACACTCTTGAAGTAGCTAAACAACAAGAAGCAGAGTATAAAAAGGCATTGGCACTCAAACGGGAATTTACTGAAAATGCCGACGGTACAATTGAATTTAAAGCACGTATTAGCCAAGCTGAGCAAGATGAAATTAATCAAGCCTTAGCAGATTTCAAATTTGATATTGAGGAGAAGGGACTGAATGTCATTGAAATCAATATGAGCATTGACAAAGAGGCGATGGATATTGCAAGGCAATTAGAGGATTTACAACTTGAATCATTAAAAGCAGAAATTGAAATTGGCGTCAAGGGTGGTGACAATTACGATGAAGTTCTTGGTTTACTTCGTAGGAGACATGAAGAGTATAAACGTGAATTAGAATCACATAAAGACGCCGTGCTTGACTTGGAATCTAAAATGCAGGGCGAAATATCCTTGTTAGGCGAAAATGCAACTGCCGAGCAAATAGCGACGGTAAAAACCAAATACGGCACTTTGATTAACGAAGCAAAACTAAAGCAAATTGAGTCTATTCAAAATGAGCGTTCCGCGAACGACACCATCGCCGGAATTGTGGATGACATGTATGAAAAGCGTTTGAGCCTCGTAGATGAATTCTATGCAAAAGAACGTAAGTATGTAGAAGGCAATTTCGATGCAATGAATTCCCGACTTGCAGAGTACAACAAACGTTATTCAGACTTTGCTAATGAACGTTTAGATACCGAGCAAAAATCCGGTTTGTCTGCTCTGGACAAGGAAAAGGACGAAAAATTAAAAGTTCTTGAGGATTACGGCAGACTCGAATTACAAAGTACCGCGAGTATCGAAGAACGCAAATTAGCTATTGAAGAAGAATATCGTAAAAAACGTGCAGATGCTGAGGAAGATTTTGCTAAGGCTCGTAGCATAGCATTGAATTTTACGTCAGGCAAGGAGTTAGAATTAACTCGTGTTAAGGAGCTAAAATTAGCAGAGTTGGAAAGCGACGGCATCAAAGAACGTATTGCCATACTCGAAAGCAAAAGAAATGAGGGTCCACTTTCGCTTGTAGATGAAAAAGCACTTGAAGGGTACAATGAGCAGTTAGCAGGAATTAACGAAGTAATCAGTAATAATGCTGATATATGGTCAACATCCATGTTTGAGGCAGGTGATGCTTTAAGTAGTATGACAACGGCATTAATCGCGGGTAATGCAGATGCGGCTGTTGAAAGTCTAAGGGATTATTTCAGTAAAGTATTTGGTATGGCAGCACAGGCACTAAGCACCAAAATCAGCGAAACCGTTTTGAGCTTAGTTTTGGATTGGTTAAAATTAGCTCCGGGCGACCCCCTGACAAAAATGCTAATATCCCCCGCCATCTATGCAGGTGTGAATGCAGGCGTCAGCAAAATAGCTCAACCGATATTGAAAGGTATGTTGAGTTTTGCATCGGGTGGACGTATTGACGGTCCAACTGCTTTAGTAGCAGGTGACGCCTCAAAGTTGGGTGGTCGTAATCGTGAATGGTGGACAACTGACCCGCAGTTAATCGGCATTATGCAATCGGCAATACGTGGAAGTAATCAGCTACTCGAGCAACGGTTACGCTCAATCGAAAACTTGTTAGCGAACCAAGTATTAACTGCTACTTTGGCGGGAACAGATATGGAGTTAAGTTTGAAACGTACCAAAGCAAAACAAGCAAGTAGGGCGAGACCGTAAAATGATTGCTATCTATCTTTTCTTGAGATTGCTTCAATCACATAGCCTGACTTTTCCAATGTACCGTCATCATTTACGATTCTTAATTCCATGCGAAACGAACCGGGACCGCCGATGTAGTAAAATTTTACTTGAAAGGTATAATCAAAACCGCCGAATAGTTGTGTTTTGTGAATGCTGATAAATTTATGTTTACCATAATCGGCACTATCTCCCCAAACGCCGACGAATTTGTATTTTCCAACTTTGATATAATCGGGACCGGATGAAGCGTATTCAACAGTATCTAAGTCAAAGAAATCGCCCCCGTATGAATCATCAATGTCATACAGCCCTCTGATGTAGGAATATTCAGGATTTACGGCATTATCAGAACCGCAAGAAATCATAAAAAACAAAACAGATAGTAGAATATAACTTTGAAAAACCTTAATCATCTTAGCTCCAGATGGATTATTAACAAACTTGAACAAAAGTAGCAATTTTGAACATATTAACAAAATATGATGCAAACTGATAATTTCAAATTGTGCTGATTTCAGACTTAATCGGTTTGAGATTATCGTGAAAAATTTGAAATGAATTTGGTATAAGCGAGTGAAAATTGCTTTTACATATTATGTAACCATTGAAAACAAAAATTAATCAAATATTTTTTCCAAGTTAAAGAATTATTCTTTGAAATATAAGAATAATTTTTTCTTTTATTC
Source organism: Candidatus Kapaibacterium sp. (assembly GCA_023957315.1). Classification (NCBI taxonomy): domain Bacteria; kingdom Pseudomonadati; phylum Bacteroidota; class Eximiradiia; order Eximiradiales; family Kapaibacteriaceae (SeqCode); genus Kapaibacterium (SeqCode); species Kapaibacterium sp. (SeqCode). Next base: position 439,190 of record JAMLHE010000001.1, on the reverse strand, counting down.
GGGTATTATAATACGCACTTATGAGAATGGGAGCATTTTACGAAGGAATTTTTCAGGAATTTTCAAGAATATTTCTTGGATAGCATTCATAAAAACCTTATTTTTGATACAGGTTAAATGAACGAAAGTTAATTAAAGTTTTTTGAAAATCGGAAAAAAAAAGTCACTCCAAAGTGGGGTGACACAAAACAAATTTTTTAAATTTATATTAAAGGTTTTACAATGGCTAAATCATTAAAATCAGCCGAAACTTCAAACGAAGTTACAAACAATTCAACTACTCAAAATGAAGTAGAAATTCCAAACACTTCAATCGAAGTTGAAACTCCAAATGTTCCTGAAACAAATGTTCCAGAAACAAAAGCTCCAAACGGTCATAAGGTTCTAATGGAGAAACTCGCTATGTTCCGTCGCTTGTCAAAGCAATTCAATCCAACTTTGAAAAGAATTGCTACTGTTCAGAGAAGTTTGGCTCTCGTTATTGACCAAGAACTTTTGGTTGACGAAAAAGAAAAGCTTCAAGAAATTCAACAATACTTTACAAATCTTGAACAAACAATAATTGACAAAATGCCGGAGGAACTAAGAAACCTCGAATAGCGAAAGGTTAAAAAACCTATATGCTCAGCCCGTCGAGAAAATCGGCGGGTCTTTTTTTGGATTGTAAAAATTAGTCGGTTTAAACCGCTTATATTCGGTTTTTAGAAATTTATACCTTATATATATGGTATAACCCCTAAAAAGCGAACCTTAACAGCCAAATCGCCAAATATCGGGGAATTAGAAACAGCAAAAAACGTGTCAAAAACGTGTCAAATAATATAGCAAAATTAGTGTCAAATAGACATTTTAAGGTAATAACTGATTTGAGCATACCTGAGTATATAAGCGATTCGAGGCGTCTGGCATTTAGTTTCAAGAAATAGGGTAGGAGTTCCCTTGGGATCACAGAACAGCCGAGCATAACGCTCGGCTTTTTTTTTTGAATCACCTTTTTGAAAGTACTAACCCCTCACACCTAACTTCTTCACCCCACATAAAAATCCAATTTCTAATGCCATAATATTACATTGAAATACTTATATTCGTAAAAAGTTTTGACGCAGAGATAAATATGGAGATTGACAGACATGGCTGATACAATGCGCGACGAGATTCATTTGGATGAGAAGTATATTTCTCAAATTAGGGATGGGGTCTTGTTTTATCCATGCTCGGGTTATGATGTAAAGCTCCCTATCAGTCTTTTTGCTCCATATGTCAATCAGTTTATTTTTGCCGATTTATGTCAATATCGTAATTTAAAAGACCCGAAATTGAAAGAGTTGATTAATCTGCCCTCGAATTACAAACTTCAAAAGAGTGTTATTAAGGGTGCTGTGGAATCGGATTTTACCCAACATTGGAATTATAGGAGTATCGAGCCCGGCGTACGGGAATTTAAATATATTGATAAAAATACTGAACATCAGGTAAGTGTTAAATTTAGAAGGGGTTATGGTATATATGCCTTGCGTGACCTTGTCAGCGAACTTGATGTTTTCTTTTATCGCGGCGATAGTCCGGGTGAAGGAGGTAGCAACGCATGGTGGAACAGACGTCCAAGTATTACTTGCACGCTGTCAAAGCTAAAAGATGGCGGGCTGTACATCACCGATGGCTCCAATTGCTCTACCGGTGAATACAGTTTTTTAGGGAAAAATAATCATTCCAGGTTGGGATATAAAAAAAAGGATTACCCTCCGGGACGTGATTATTTTGACCAATCCGGAAATAAGTTTTCCTGCGTTGGAGAAGAAGTCAGTTCAGATCATAGACCTACATTTGTCTGGAAAGTCACCAAAAATAAAGATTTCAATAATTTACAATCAACTAAGAATGATTTTGAAAGAGCACAAAGGCTGTTTTTCTTGTCCTTTTACTAATTCTGTTGCGATAGGTTTTCTATCTGCTATTTTTGGTTTGCTCATAATTATTTTTAGTTTATATTGATACCCTGCAATTAGTTCAGTTTTTTCTCATGCTGACTATCGGAATCAGTTTCAATTTTCTCTTTTTTATCTATCGAGAAGGGTAAAGTAAAATAAAATGTTGAGCCTATTCCTTCTTTAGATTTTACAAATATTTCACCCTTATGTGCTTCAATAATTTTTTTAGCAATGGCAAGCCCCAATCCTGTTGACTTTTCATTGTTTGTGGATTTAATCGTAGTTGTCTTATAAGCAACAAATACAGAGTCTAACTCATTTTCCGGAATTCCTGGACCTTCATCTTTAACTTCAGTTATTAAATTGTTATTCTCAATACGAACACTCACCCAAATCTTTTTGTTTTTATGAGAATACTTTATAGCGTTGCTTATTAAATTATCCAAAACCTGTTCAATTTTATTTCTATCGACTGAGAACTTAATTTTTGGTTGTTCGCTATTAAAAATAATCTGCTGTGATTTTTTTTGTGCATAAATTGAATTTTGAGAAATGCAAGATTGTACCAATTCGCAATAATCATTTTCTTTAACATCTAAATCTAAAATACCGGATTCGATTTTCGAAGCGTCAAGAAAATTTTCAATTAAGTTTAAAGCAAATAAACACCTTTCATTTATGATCTTTAAAAAATCAACATGTTCGTTTTGTGAAAAAACAGTGTAATCTTCTATTAGTAAATTAGAGAAGGAAAATGCTGAGCCTATTGGGCTTCTGAGGTCGTGAGCTGCCATTCCAATATATTTGTTTTTTTCAATATTTAATTGAAGAAGATTAGCATTTGCACTCTCGAGTTCTTGTGTGCGTTCCTTTACTTTATTTTCCAATGATTGTTTGGCTTCCTTTAGCTTTCTTATGAGCAGTCTGTTTTTAGTTATTAACTCATATTTATCAAATGCTTCTTCAATCGCTAAATTCAGTTCGGCAGGGTTCCAGGGTTTTGTTAAATATCGAAAAACCTGACCTTCATTAATTGCTCCAATAACAGCTTCAATATCGGAATAACCTGTTAAAAGAAGTTTTAATGCATCAGGGTATTTGTCTTTTATTTTACTGAAGAAATTAACACCTGTCATATCCGGCATTCGTTGGTCACTTAATACTACCTGAATATTTTCTTCTTCCATTATTGACAATGCGCTATTTGCACTATTAGCAATAAAAACATTATATTTTCTGCGAAACTGTCGAAATAATGTCTTCGTAATTTCTTCTTCATCATCAATGACAAGCAAATTATACTTGTTTTCACTTTCTTCTAATTGGTATTCTTTCATTTGGAAATCTCTTTTGGAATAATAAATTTCAAGTTACTACCTTGATTGTCTTTTGAACTTACTTCAATTTGTCCTTTATGCAAGTCGTTGATTATTTTATACGTTATACTCAAACCCAATCCGGTACCTGATCCTACTGGTTTTGTAGTGAAGAAAGGGTCAAATATTTTTTCAATTACTTCCTCTTTCATTCCACAACCATTGTCTTCAACCGAAATACTAATACTATCATCTAGCTCCTTGACTATTAATGATACTTTTCCTTTTCTTTCTACAGCTTGAATTGCATTTATAAGTACATTTAGAACTGCTTGATTCAGTTGACCGGGATAACAATCGACAAACAAACTTTCAGGAGATTCAAATTTGAATTGTATATCCTTTTTTTGAATTTCAGAATTTACAATTGTTAAAACCGATTGAATATTCTCAATTAAATCAATACTTTTTAATTCAGATTCATCAAGACGAGAAAATCTCCTTAATTCTTCAACTATAATTTTAACCCTTTCAACACCTGCCTGCGAATCTTTAATAATATCCGATACGTCTTCGGTCAGGTATTCAAATTCATACTGATTCTTAACTTTTTGTAAAACTTCTATTGCCGCTAAGTTATCAGAAGAATTAAAGTTGGTTTCCAATTCTGAAAAAGCTTCAAATATTTCATCTGAATATTTTTTAAGCTCATATAGGTTATTCGTAACAAAAGCGATGGGATTATTGATTTCGTGAGCAATACCAGCTACCATTTGTCCCAAGGCATTCATCTTTTCCGATTGGACGAGCATTTGCTGGGTTTCTTTAAGTTCTTGCAAGGTTTTCTCCAGCCTGGATTTTTCTTTTAATAATTGCCTCTGCAGGTTATTTATCTGCTGATTGAGCCGGCTCATTTTTTTATTGTCCTCGAATAAAGCCAGTGAATCGGTTTCGGCATAAATAAAATACATATCGCTTTCCCTGAAAATTTGGGCATTTAGGACATAGCTGGAATCGGAAAAATTACCAATAGTAAGTAAGCCTTTAAACAATAGTTGATTCTTATCGGGGTGAAGTTTTTTAGTTGTGAAAAATCAGGATTTACAAAAAAACGGGTAGGTTCAAAGGCTTGTTGAGTTGAGCCAAGTAAACGGCACATGAGTTCGTTGGCTTCAATCAAAACCCCATCCGAAGAATACCAAGCCAAAGCTGCATTCTCTGAAGCTAATTTCATCTTTGAGATGACGTTATCCCATTCTTTGTATAAACTTGCGTGCATAGAAATTTTAGTGCGATTAAAGCGGCGCATCAATTTCTTGTTCTGCAAGCTTATTAAATATAGGAATATTCACTTGCATCCATTTATAAAAAGGTTGAATCTCGTTAAAGGTATTTTCCGAGAATTCCTTACTGTAAATATTCATCCAAGCATTCAATTGTGCTGCCCAGTAAGTGGAACTAAAATTCCGTGAACGATAAGCCCGGAAAACCCACAGAACAGTGTCAACCAAAACTTCGGGTATAAAGTTATCAAACATAGACTCCATAAAACGGGCATGATTGGCATGATTATCTTTCATCATTTCAATATTATCTGCACCAACGAGCTCTTTAATATCAGCGCGGTCAAGCATGATCTGGTTCATTTTTTCAACCAATGCATTGAGGTTTTTACTAAATTCTTTATTTGCTTCTTTTGATGGTTGCTGAAGCTGAGCGGCTGTTTTTAATAAAATTTCTTTCGTCATTTTCTTTCTATTTTAAGTTTTTTAAATAAGTATCTAATAGGTGTAAATCGGTGATGTATGTTATATCTTTCCATTCAGCAAAATCATTGTCAGATAAATGCGAAAGCGCCTGTCCGCCAACAATTAATTTCGTTTGTGGAAACTCGTTTTTTAGTTGATTCAGCATTTGTTTCAACCTTGTAAAGTTAAAATATACACTCAAAGAAATAGCAATGATGTCTGGTTGAACCTCCTTAATAAATTTAATAAGTTCTGATATGGGAAAGCCCGTTCCAAGGAAAAAACTTTCCCACTGGTTCATCTCAAAAACATCGGCGACCATTTTTACGCCAACCTGGTGTTCTTCTTTTTCAACACAAGTCAGCACAACCTTTTTACCATTGTATTTATCCGGTAAAATTTCTGAGTAAAACGAATTCATAATACCTTCGGTTATTGCTGTAGCCAAATGTTCGGTTGCTACACTTATTTTATTTTGCTCCCAAAGCTTCCCTACTTCATAAAGGGAAGGTTTCATTACGTGCTCATACAATTCTTTAAAAGAGTTGCCTGTACTAATAAAATCCAAGCATATTTTATTAGCTTCTTTTCGCTTGCCCTCTAATAAAGCATTCAGATAATTCGTTTCCAAAGATTTATTGTTAGTTTTCATTCATGCAATGTTTTACAATTTCAATTTCTTTCTGTTTATTCAAAGTTTTTGTAAACTTCCCATTTACCTAATCGACTTATTGCTTTTTTTATTCAGGCATATGCTTTTTTTCAAAGATACAATATATTTAGATAGTTTCTTTTAGGCATTGCCCAAAACTCATTTATTTACGAACTCTCAATAAATGATATACTAATATACGAAAAGTTGAACTTATTACGAAATGTTTTTTTTCCACATTCGTATAACCAACAAAAAATGGAATTATAAGAATGAATGATGAACAATTACTGGTGTTTCGCAAAATCCTCAATATTTGTAATTATAGCGAAAGTACTATCTTGAGCTACAATAATGCTCTCATTCAGTTCAAAAAATGGAACTATCAAGGATTGCATCAATTTCTGTCCCAAAAGCTTGTTCGACAATTCGAATTGTCGTGAATAAAGTTCAATATCGTTTTCTGTCTTCGGTTTCATTTTTAAATTTTGACTAACGTCAAATTTTGGTGTTGATATTCAGCAAGTTAAGTTTTTCAATTTTCAGTCAAATTTCCGCTTATAGTCCTGTAAGTTGTTACAAAGGCTGGACGAGCACCATAATAAAGTACATGTTTTTACGGTCAGTTGTAACATAGACCTGACACTGAAACAACTGACAGGACACTAGAGGGTTCGTGTGTTTCGTTTCATACGGTGTTATTCATATTCAAGCCCTTCGGCCTTGTTTTGGGTGTCATGCTTCTTTCCCCGCATTTCATGCGGAGTTATTCATATTTAACCACTTCGTGGTAAAAGCCCAAAACCGAAATCCATTGTTGTTATAGATATTTAACCACTTCGTGGTTTAGGAGTCCTGTCCGTTGCAACAAAGACGAAACACTAATTTACTTCCCCTTATTTACTTTATTATTTATAAATTTAAATAATTCCATTACTAATAGTATTGGTATAGCCAAGGTTAATATGTAGAGCCATTCGTTCAATGAAATGGGTTCAATTCGCAACACATTTTGCATAAATGGAATATGCATGCTCAGTATATGGATGCCTTGAGCGGCTAATACCCCGAATACAAGGACGATGTTCCTTTTTAATGGCACTTTAAAAGCAGAGACTCTTTCGGAACGACAATTAAAGGCATGGAAATTTTGCATAAATACCATGAGTAGCAATATTAGGTCGCGTGCATGTGTTACGTCCATTTGGGTGTAGTTGTTTAAGTAATACCACAGCCCAAAAACGATGAAGCCCATGGTTGCACCCGATACAAGCGTTTGGTTAATCATAAGCGGGTTGAATATTTTCTCGGATGGTTTGCGTGGAGCTCGTTTCATGGCGCCGGGCTCACCACCTTCAAATGCAAGGGCTACGTCTTGGATGCCGTTGGTAACTAAATTCAACCACAATAACTGCACGGCAAGTAGCGGCAGTGGCAATCCGGCGGCTATTGCTGCCAAAAAGAGAATAACTTCAGCGGTGCCGGTCGAAATTAGCAGGTAAATTACTTTACGCACGTTGTCGAAAGCAAAGCGTCCCTCTTCGACTCCTGCCACTATTGACGAAAAATTATCGTCCACCACAATCATCGAACCAACTTCTTTAGCTACATCGGTACCTGAGCCCATTGCCACGCCAATGTTAGCTCGTTTGAGTGCGGGAGCATCGTTTACGCCGTCGCCCGTTACTGCAACAAATTCTCCATTACGTATCAGTACATCAACAATTTCCAACTTCTGAGTTGGCGAAACTCTGGCAAATACGGTGGTTGATGCCACTAATTCCTCAAAAGCGGCACTGTCGTGCTTTCCTGCATCGGTCAGCATTGACCCAGTTACTACTGTTGTATTTTCATCAGTTATGCCTAATTCTCGAGATATCGAACCTGCGGTTTCGGGATGGTCTCCGGTTATCATTATTACTTTTATTCCGGCTTCATGGCAATGCTCCACCGATTCTTTAGCTTCGGGTCTTAATGGGTCAATAAATCCTACAATGCCATAGAATGTAAGTGTCGGAATGTCTTCGTCTTCATAAACTTCTTTCTTTTGATAATCATTGTATTCACCTTCGGCAAATGCCAATACACGATATCCATCTTTGGCTAAATTTTCCGCATCGGCAAGTATTTTTTCTTTATCAATGTCTTTAATTTCTCCATTAACGGACATGGATTCGCAAAAGTCGAGAATGGTTTCAACTGCGCCCTTCACTCCAACATAAACCGAATCGTTTTTATTATAAAATGATGCAGAGTATTTTCGCTCCGATTCGTAGGGAATATTTCCGAGCGGTTTATCCTCTGTGAGCCATTTATCGGGTTCGACACCAAGTTTATAGCTCATACCAAGCAGGGCAACATCCATAGCATCACCGTGGTGAGACCATTTATCATTTTCTTTGCTGAGGGAACTCTCGTTGGCATAAACTGCTACATGTGCGATTTTGACAATTTCATCATTTTCCGAAAATTCAATGGATTTCTCCTCCGAATCAAGCACTTTCCCATCACCATTATAGCCTTGTCCTTCAATGCTGTAGAGGCTACTGTCGGGTACTTGTATGATTTTTGCCGTTTGCTCGTTCACGGTGAGTGTTCCGGTTTTGTCACTGGCAATTACGGTGCAACTACCCAAACTCTCAACCGATGTAAGCTGTCGCACAATTACATTACGTTTAGCCATCCGTTTAGCGGCAATGGACAAAGCTACTGTTAAAGCTACCGGCAACCCTTCAGGAATCGCAGAAACAGCAAGTGCTACCACAAAAAAGAAGATTGCAGTAAAATCCATACCTTGCAGTCGGAGTACAACTGCTAATACAACACTTAGAGCAATAATGAAAATACTGATTTGCTTGATAAATTTATCCATACGTTGCACCAAGGGTGGTTTTGCGGTAGCTGCCCCGGTAACATCTTGTGAGATTTTTCCTACTTGTGTGTCGATGCCTGTGCTAACCACAATGCCCACGCCACGCCCTTTCAATACGGTTGCTCCGGCAAAAGCCATGTTTGTTCGTTCGGCAACGCCAAGGTTTTCCTTCAGTACGTCAATTTGTTTTTTGGCTGCAATGGATTCGCCCGTAAGAAAGCTTTCGTCAATTTCCAATCCCGATACTTCAAGTAAACGCATATCGGCAGGTACTTTCACACCCGATTCGAGTAGCACGAAATCGCCCGGCACAAGCTCTTCAGATGGCACTTCCGATTCCTTACCATCTCTGCGTACCCTCGCTTTAATCTTCATTAATTTTTGCAAACTGTCGGCACTCTTCTCGGCATTGTACTCCTGATAGGTCCCCATTGCACTGTTGATGAAAATAACCAGAAAGATGAATATAGCATCTTTGCCTTCGCCAATGGCTATTGATGCCACCGCAGCAGCAACGAGAATGAAAATTAAGGGGTTCAATAACTGGTGCAGTATAATCTGCATTAGGGTAACTTTTTTTCCTTCGGGCAGTGTATTTTGACCGTAAAAATCAATCCTTTTCTTAACTTCTTCCTGATTTAACCCAACTTCAGATGTTTTTAGTTCACTGAAGATTTTTTCTTCACTTAATGTCTGCCATTGTTCTTTGGCTATGGAGTCCCTATCTTTCATAAATAGCTCTGTCTTTAGTAATTTATCATATTAATTTTTTACATCATGAACGCTAACATTTGGACGTTTACCTTAGGTGGGCATTTTGGGGGGAGGTGGGGTATGAAGTGATGGGGGGGATGGATTTAATTTCACTTTTTCTTCAAGCCTTATGGGTGTTCTTACAAATCGTTCAATTATTGAAGGAAACATTTTCTGTTCCGATTCAAAATTGAATTTCCTGTCAAACCATTTTGTTCTCATACGTGTCGTCAAATTAAATTACTGCTAACGTTTTGCAGCTTTGCGAAGGAGGGGATTTTTAGCACTAATGTTCATACGAAGCACACACTTCAAATTTACAAAAACCTGTCATACGAAGCACTGAACCGCCAATTAATTGTAGGTGCTGTTACAAGCCGTTTTTAATTATTTTTTTCATTATTACTTGTTCTTTATGTTTTAATTTGACGAACAATAAACCATTGGGTGCACCAGATAAATCAATTTTTTGATTTAAGACTGTGGACTCTTGCAATAATCGTCCATCCATTGAATAAATGCAGTATTCAATAACATCCATTGAGTTACTCTCAATCCAAATTTCATTGCCGGTTGGATTTGGATAAAGGTTAATACTGATATTATTATCAAATTTACTTTCAATACTAACAGTGTTGGTGCTAAACTGCCTAAGCCAATGCTCGATAATATTGAAAATATCCTCGCTATTTCTATCTTGCATTAGTAAATGGCTATTGCCAAAAACTAAAGAATCTTCGGGTAGTGAAACCACATCTGCCACTCCACCAGCATTCTGAAACTGAACTGCCGCAGCTTCTGTAGCCAACTTTCTGTTCGTTTGATTTCGTGAATCTATGTAGTCGCCATATACCCCAAACATATGTAATCCATCTAAATCAGGAAAGTCATCAGCATCAGGTGGACCGGCAGGTTCTATCAGAATAAGGCCATTTACTTGTTCTTTCTTTTGTCGGGCTGCGGTTACAGCTCTGCTAGCTCCGGCACTATGAGCAATCAGCCATACTTCACTTTTAATAGAATCAAGAACAGCTTGTATCGCATCTGAATAATCCTCTTTGGATGTGCCTATATACGGATAATTTTTTGCAAATACATCGAAATATTCAGTAGGAAAGAGAGCATCAGCGTAGGGGTTGCCTTGCGAGTGTCCAAATCCCCATCTTCTCCATATATCACTCTGCCAACCTTGTTCAGATCCGGGTGTAGCTTCTTTACCATCGGCTGGTACTGTATAAGGCTCTACAAATCCACCCGTTGCAAAATCATACCTTGGGTCGTTTACCATATATACATCGTATCCTTTGTCAGCAAATAACTCTGCCCAACCTTTTCTGCCATCGGGCGTAGTGACATATATATAAGTTGATAAGTTAGCACCGGGTACCATAACTATTGTTGCATTTTCTGTTCTATTTTCTGACAGAATATAGTTAATAAAAGCATCATGGGTATAAAAACTTCCATAAGTATGTTGAGCCATACTGTTAACTGCAAAAAGCAAGCAAGTAATTATAAACATAACTTGTTTAAACATAAATTTCCCTTTTTTAATCAATAAGAACCGAAGGTAGCAAAATTATTATAATCACTTAAAACTTTCGATTTTTTTTTTTTTGGCTTGTAATGTTCCGCAATAATGATGAGTTTCTGATTGTTCTATAGTTATCAGTCTAAAGCCTGCTTATGTATCGATTTAAATTCAATTCTATTTGTTTCACTGTCATATGTCATTTTTAATTGGCTATCCCAATTTAAAAATTCATGACAGATAAATTCTAGTTTTAAGTTGTCCCATTTCATAAATACAATTGTGTCCATTTGAATTGGGCTATCTATTGGTTCTTTATGCTTTATACTTGTTGTAACTTTCTCGATTTTGTAATAGTCAGAAAGGATAAAGTCTCCATTTGGTGAAATTGTCAAATTCTGATATTGTGGTTGGTCTTCAAAATCACTAATATTACCTGCTTTTATGTCGAAAAAATAATTATTCAAATCTAATTGCTCTTTATCCTTTATGTTCAATGTCCCCCTCCTAATCCATAAACAGGAACGGGCGCCAGCTGTCTTCGGTGCGTCCGATGTATTGCTTCAAGAACATGATGTGATTGGGGCGACGAGGCTTGGAGAGTAACTTCATGCCGGCTTCGTCGGGTGTGCGGTTGCCTTTGCGATTGTTGCACCGCACGCAAGCTGCCACTAGATTGTCCCATGTGTCCATGCCACCGCGGGATTTGGGTATAATATGGTCTATTGTGATGTCGAGCGTCTTTTTGCCGCAATATTGGCATCGGTGATTGTCTCGTTTCAGTATGTTTTTGCGAGATAAATCGATCCTTTTGTAGGGCATTTTGATGTAACTGACGAGCTTTATCACGCTTGGATACGGAAATGCTCGGTTGATTGTGCGGATTGATTTGTTAGTGCGTACTTCGACTAATTCGGCTTTGAGGAGATAAATGAGTAGGAATGCTTTTTTGGCTGAGCAAACTGTAATGGGTTCGTAGCTCTGATTGAGAATAAGAACTTTACCGCTGAGACCGTTTGCGGTAGGATATTCTGGTGCTTTGTCGGGCTTGTATGTGACCCGATACTCGTATTCGCTTAGTCTGAGACTGAAGACTTTCTCCTATGATTAGATTTTCAAAAAATATACTTTATCTATAAAGACACAAGTATTGCAAAAAAGTTTCATCCAAAATACGAAAAATTTCTTAATTTTTGATTAATTCGTCACAATCATTTTGTTAAATTGTAATATTTTTGCTTGCAAAGTGTTAAATAGTATATTCAAAAATGAAATTAAGATAAATAAAATGTTGAAATCAAATATCAGAAAAGGTTCGCCACTCACTTTGGGCATACTCGGCGGTGGACAATTAGCTAAAATGCTCGCTTCAGCTGCTTATAGAATGGGGCTGAATGTGGCTGTCATCGAGAATCATGCCCTATCGCCAGCCGGTGACATGACAAAACTCGATTTTTCGTCCGGCTGGGAAGTAACGAGCGAACTCGACGCTTTCATCGAAGCATCGGATATAGTTACTCTTGAGAATGAGTTTATTGACCCAAATATTCTCGAATATATCGAAGCTCGTCGCACGGTGTTTCCATCTTCGGCAACTATGAGGCTTGTTCAAGATAAGCTAATCCAGAAGCAAACTTTCCAAAGTGCGGGATTGCCGGTGCCGAATTTTGTACAACTTGATTCTCTCGAGCAAGCTGTCAATTTCGGAGAAAGCAACGGTTTTCCCTTTGTAATCAAAGCACGAAAGTACGGCTACGACGGTTACGGGAATGCAACCGTTTTTGACAAAGATACGCTTGTCGAAGCTTGGACTCGATTCCACAACGATAAAGTGTCTCGACCTTTGATGGCGGAATCTTTCGTTGATTTTACTAAGGAGCTTGCCGTCATTGTTGTCCGAAACTACAACGGGCAAAAGGAAGTTTACCCTTGTGTCGAAACGGTTCAGTATCGCCATATTTGCCACGAAGTGATTGCTCCTGCGGAAATAAGCGAGAGCATTATGAAAAAGGCTCAACAAATTGCATTGCAAAGTGTCGAATCTATTGATGGAATTGGAGTTTTTGGAGTAGAAATGTTTTTGACGACAGACGGCGACATACTATTGAACGAAATCGCTCCACGACCGCATAATAGCGGGCACTATACTATCGAAGCATGCCAAACATCGCAATTCGAGAATTGTATCCGGGCTGTTTGCAATTTACCTTTGGGTTCTGCAAAGTTGATTGTTCCGGCTGCATGTATGGTTAATTTGCTTGGGCAGATAGACGGGGACGGCACTCCGGACGACGTTCGTGAACTCTTGGGACATTCCAATATTTGGCTTCATTTATACAATAAGAAAAAATCGCGTATTGGGCGGAAGATGGGTCATATCACAGCAGTTGGCAATACGCAAACAGAAGCTATCGGCAGAGCTCGCTCGGCATCAAATGCGATTAGTTGGTGATGTTGTTCAGTAGGGCGAATCAACAGAGTCAGAGTGCAAACTGAAGAGTATTGTGAATTTAAAATGGAAATACTTTCATTTTAACTACTTTTGTAATAATTGAAGATTTAAGAAAAAAAAATGAAAATATTAGGTAACGAACAACATAAAATTATTCATGGAGACGCTTTGGAAGCACTTAAAACGCTTCCGGCAAACTCAATTGACTTAATATTTGCAGACCCGCCATATAATATAGGTAAAAACTTCAATGGATGTATCGAAAAGTGGAATTCTGAAGAAGACTATTTAGAGTGGTGTTATGAGTGGCTTGAATTGTGCATTCAAAAACTAAAACCAAACGGTAGCTTTTATGTTATGACAGCTACTCAGTTTATGCCATTTTTTGATATTTTTCTTCGTGACAGATTAAACATACTATCAAGACTTGTTTGGTATTATGATAGCTCAGGAGTTCAAGCAAAAAAATATTATGGTTCGATGTATGAACCAATTTTGTATTGCGTAAAGGACAAGAACAATTATACATTCAACCCAGACGATATTTTAGTTGAAGCAAAAACCGGGGCAAAACGAAAACTTATAGACTATCGTAAATCTGTGCCCTCAGTTTACAATTCCGAGAAAGTTCCGGGTAACGTTTGGGAATTTTCAAGGGTACGTTATCGTATGGACGAATATGAAAATCACCCTACACAGAAACCCATTGCTTTACTTGAACGAATTATCAAAGCAAGTTCTAATGAAGGTGATTTAGTGTTAGACCCATTTTCGGGAACATTTACTACTTGTTTTGTTGCTAAAGAACTTGGCAGAGATTCAATTGGCATAGAGCTTCAAGACGAATATGTGAAAATTGGTTTACGTAGGTTGCAATTAGCTGAAGAGTTCAGAGGCGAAAAATTGCAAAAGGAAATCAGAACATTTGAAACTGAAAAGATAGCAAACAACAACTCATTTAATTTATTTGAAGAACCAGATGGAAAATATATTCACATCAAACATTAAATCAGTTTTAGAAAAACACTTTGGCAAAAGCGCGGATGATATTTTTGATAAGAGCTTACTTATCCAATATATAAACGAAAAAACTCGTTCTGCGAACAAAGGCTCGAAATCTCGTTCAAGCTTCGCAAATCTATATGCAATCTATGTTATCATTGAGGACTATATCACTAATGGTTACAACCAAAAAGGCGATTATTCAAAATATGAAGGTGCATTGTTCAATAAACTTTTTGCAAGACAAAGAAAACTTCCATTTGGTAGTAAACTCCAAAATCACGCTTTGAACAATAGAGTGAACTCAGAGTTTCAAAAATTTTTTCCCAATTCAGAGTTCATACCAATTCTTCGCAATCATGAATCAAACCGCTATTGGATAAATGAAAACCTTTTGAAAATAAAGGTTGGAAAATCTAAATTCAATATTGCTAAAACGATAATAGATATCATTGACTTGTATTCAAAAACTAAGCAAGATGCCTTTAATCGCTTTGTAAAGTCTTGTGAAGAACTACAAGAAATTAGCGAAACTACCCCAAAAAACATTGAGGAGTTTGTTATTGGCTTGCTTGAACCAAATGTTGATGCAAGATTATTTGAAATCGCAAGCTATTCAATCCTCAAGTACTACTATCACGAACAGAAAATTATTTGGGGTTTTGAAATGGAAACTCTTAATACAGAGAATTTGAAACTTTATAAGACTGGAAGAACCAATGCCAATGATGGTGGAATTGATTTTGTTATGAAACCACTCGGCAGATTTTTTCAAGTTACAGAAACTTTGGACTTCAAAAAGTATTTTCTTGATATTGATAAAATACAAAAGTATCCAATAACTTTTGTAATCAAATCAACCGCCTCGACTCAAGAACTGCTTAATAAAATAAGAGACAACGCTATTAAAACTTATGCAATCAATACTATCGTTGATAAATATATGGATTGTATCGAAGAAGTGATAAATATTCCAACACTTAATACTAGATTTAATGATGCTGTAAAACAAGGTTATCTGACTAAAATTCTTGATGAAATTGTAATTCAGAGCAAAATTGAGTTTAATTATGAAGACACATACGAGGAGGGATAATTATAAAAAGAATATGTGTTTATTTTTAAATTCACCTGTCATTATTAGAATTTCAAATCATTCAATCTTATCAAAAATTGAACATATAGCTGAATCCAATCAATACCCATCCGGCTCGCGGATTATGTCCATCGTTGACAGGAAATGTTGCGTCAGATGGCACTATGTCTTTTAGTGGGTCATGGTCGGTAAAGTCATCAAATATGCCGCCCAACATATAACCCGCTTTCATGTGAATATTCAGTCTGCCTGTTTCGTCGCTGAAAAGTGGATATTCGTATCCCATCGAAAATTCGGTCAATCCAGATAAATGGCTATTATTGATAGATTCGCCGTCCAAATCTCCGGCTAATGGCGTTAAATATGAAAATCCAAACAGCAAACCCTCGAAATGCAATTCGGAGTTGATTTTGAAATATGAAATATTGTGCTTATACTTTGAGTTGTCGCTAAAGTCCTTGATGTTGTAGGAATATGACGAGTAAAAAAGCCCGAATTTCACCCCTAATTCGGTTGTTTCCGACATTGGATAGTAAACGTTGATACCGCCTTCGGGGATTGGGCTGAATGCAATGCCGTTTTGCCTGCCGATTGGAGTTTCCACACCGCTTATAGCTGCACGAAATCCGGCATTGATACCCATTGATAAGGGATAGTTTTCCTGCGATTTGGATACAAATCCCATCACAGGAATTAGAATCATTATGTAAAGTATGAATTTGTTCATATTAAAATATGAGCAAATAAAATGCCATTATTTGGAGGATACTGTAATATTTGGCAAATTATTGATATTCGGTCCATTGGGAAATGTTTTACGATATGCGCCAATCATACTTGCAGCTTCTTCGTTTCGTTTCATCCAAACAAGCATTTCAATTTTTCCAAAGAAAGCCGGCTCGAAGTATTCTGTATCGCTATACTTATTAATTACGGTTTCGTAATATATCATTGCTGATAGTGGACTGTCCATTTTGGTGTATAGCTGTGCAGTAAAATATTCGCGATTGGCGAGCTTATTTCGCAATTCTATGATTTTGCTTGTTGCTTCGGCATATAATGAATCTTCGGGATACAAATATTGAAACTCTTGAAAAGATTCTATGGCTTTCATTGTGTAATCTTGGTCGCGGTCATATGGCGGCGAAAGCTCGTAGAAGCACATTGCATTTTTCATCAGTGCATCTTTTACATGCGGGCTACCGGGATAAATTCTGCGGAGCAAACTGAAATTGAATGCTGCCATGATATACTCTTTACGGCGATAATTGATTTCAGCAATGTGAAATTGGGCATCGTCAGCGTATAAGCTGGCAGGATATTGCAGTTTGATTATCTCGAAATGCGAGGCTGCGTCAAGGTATTTTTCTCTGCCGAATAGTTCCATCGCTCTCGAATATAATTCTTCGGCGGTTCCGGATTCAGGTGGTTTGTTTGAGCCACAGGCTACTACAAGTATCAGCGCTGTAAGACTGATTAGATATTTTAGTTTATTCATTTTCCAAAATTTCATTAAACACAAAGTACAAAATTACCAATAATATGAGTAATATCAATAATCAATGACGAATCAAATTACTTACTTATACAAATTTTCTTTAAAAATCAAAAATTAGTGTAATTGTAGTCGTTTGCGGACTATGTAGCGATTTGAATGAATCTCGATTATATAGAATCCGGGTTTCATGAGCCGTGAATCAATAATTAATTCATGAGTACCTCTTGCAAGAAATCCGTCATGAACCAAAATTTTGTTTACTGCACCGATTTTTTTCAAAGTTATTTTTAGGAAATCATCATGATAGGTCTTGAATACAATTCTATTATTTATAACAACCGGGTCCGGCACGCTATCAACATTTGTATCAGTAGAATCTTGCTGCAAGTAAGTTACGCTATAATGCTCTCCGTAATCATCGTTGTCCCGAGAATTTAAAAGTAAAATTCCGAACAATAGCAATGCCGATATAATATAAATTTGTTTCATACTATACCGACGAGATTATTTACGAATTGTTTCTTAATTGCCGAATTATTTAGACGGAATGAATTTCAGAAGCATTTGTGCAAATGCAGATAAATTTCTTGTTTGCATCCAAATTTTACCGGGTCCTGTATATTCGCAAACCAAACCTTCGCCCGATGCAATGCTCGAAAAGATGCCTTTTGAAGCTTTTTTAATAGTATAGTGTACAGATTCTTCGAATGCGACGATATGCCCTGTGTCCACAATGAAAGTTTCGCCATGTCCAAGAGTTCTTTCAATTACTGCACCATAAGAACCGAAGAATACATCACCTGTTCCGGAGATCTCTTGCAGAAACAATCCCTCGCCGGAAATCATAGCTTTGAATGAGCCTCTGGTGGAAATTGTCAAATCCGGTGTACCTGCCAAATAGGCGCCGCCTTGGGCATAGATTTTACCGTTCAATTTTGTGTGGATTATATCGCCAATCGCTCCAGGAGCGAGCCATAATTCGCCGGATTTTGTGTGGCAAACGTATAGTGACGCAAAAAAGGATTCGCCACCGACAGCAGCTTTGATTGACCCAAGAATTCCTTTGCCGGTTGTCTTAGCTTGAAGTTCAATATTGGATGACATTGCAATCATTGCTCCTGCTTCGGCTCTATAAGTTTCAGCAGGTTCGAGCATGATTTTTAGAACCGAGAAAGTCGGCTTTTGTAGAATTTCAAATTGCATAAGAATCTCCGCCTATTGTTGATGAAGAAATCAGTATATCTATGAATTGTTAGATTTATTATGCTCGAAAATCAGCTGTCCAACTTTGTAATCGAATGGAGTTGTTATTTTGATATTGCTGTCCTCGCCATCGACGACTGTAACTTTATATCCCAAGAATTCAACCAAAGCCGCTGAATCGCTTCCAATGAAGCCTGCTTTGGCTGCATTATCATAAGCATTTCGGATAATGTCATTCCAATATCCTTGTGGGGTCTGAATCAAAGCGAGTTTGCTTCTGTCTAAAGTCTTTACGACCATGCCTTTTTTCGATACTTCTTTTACAGTTTCTCTTGCACTAATAGCCGGAATAGCTGCACCTGTTTCTTCTGCGGTTTCGATTATAGTCCGAACGAGTTTTGGCGAACAAAAGGGACGGACAGCGTCATGCACAAGTATCAAATCTGCCGCTTCGACTGATTTTGTATGTAGTGCATTATGGACAGAGTGCTGCCTTTCAGTTCCACCAATTATGATGTCTTTGACTTTGCTCAAGGAATATTTTTCTACTAATTCCTTAGTAAAAGTGTACCATTCATTATGTACAGGTATTACGATTGATTCTACTTCTTCAATCGAATCGAATAATCTGATAGTTTGGACAATTATTGGCACCCCAACAAATTCGATGAATTGTTTTGGGCGGTCTGCTCCGAATCTTTTTCCGATTCCACCTGCCGGTATTATTATTGTTGTTTTCAATACTTTTTTCAATTTTGATTTTAAATAATCTCTAAAATAAGAAAGAAAAAGGTAAGAATTGTTATAAATATTCGTTTAAAAATAATCTATCTTTGATATCGGTATTTTTCCGAAACTGACATCGGACGTACCAATCTGAAATCGCCAAATCCGCTATTATCAACAAATAAAAAGTCTCGATTGTTGCCATATAGCCATCGTTCGTAGTTTTTGTTGTCACCATAACCGGACTGTCTATCTGCCGACATCGGAGGTCCAAAAATAATGTAAACCATGCCCATATCAGTCATCCAACCCTCGGTATAGGATTTGAATGTATTATTTGCAAAATTGATGCGATTGTAGTATTCATCGAATGCTTCATTTCGTTCAGTACCCGGTGATGGGTCACGTTCTTTCCAAAACTGGGTAAATCTTTTTTGGCGTTCTGCTTCTGTCTCGCCGGAATTAATATATTGTAACTCATTTTGATAAGCTACATACCGCAATTGTCTAATTGCCAGATTCAAATCGGAGAGTACCGTTCCTGCAACTGATTGGGTGTAATTAATCGAACGTTGTGTAACGGCTAAATAATTTTCTTCGGAAAAAACGGCACTATCGAGTGCATTCATTGCGATTAATCGGAAAGTATAGGTTCCTGAAACAAGCTCTTCAATTTGCGGAATTTTGATAAAGTGGCGTGAAGCTCCGGTTTGAATTTGCCGTCTTATGGGGTCACTGTAAATCATTTTTTTCTGGTTTGCATCAAGCACTTCCCAGACAAAATCAACTTCAGCTCGTGATTCAATTTGATTGTATGTTTCAAAAAACACAAAAAAACCATCGTCTAAATTGCCAATATGGTCGGAAACATGAGGAGTAATCTTATATTTGCCACCAATTTCTTCAATAGAGCTGACTAATAGCAATCCACTTAACGAAAAATCGAAAGAATCGAAGTCGAGCACTGTCACTACGCGTGATTTTTCATATTCAGTGTTGTTGAATTTATCAATAATTATGACACTCACCCTATATTTGCCGGCAGGGAGCGTGAAAATTGTCTGAGTAAAGTCGAATGCAGCAGTGCCACCTTGAGTTATATAATAGTCCGTTTCGTTGAGTACGCGTTCTTTCTTAGATGTTGTGATATTGATGCCGGCTTCATCGGCTATGTCTATAATAATATCATATGCAGCTCTAAATACAGCACCGTCTTTTTCAAAATTGAGATTTTCATATGGCAAGACTGTATAAACGTCAACTCGTCCCAAATTCATTTCAGCATCGCGAAAAACTACAGCATCAAAATAGAATCTGTCGCCCGAAATATTTCTTGTAGAGCTGATTTGACCATATGCATCAAATGAAGCAAAAATCAAAATGAACAAGTATAATTTTAGATTTCTCATGTTATCAGTGTTGTTTGTTGTCTATTTAAGACATTTTTCAAATTTAATAATCAAATTATCGCCATTAATCAACTAATTTTGACCAGCCTTGCCCCAAAAGCACCATCCATCCCGGTGATATGTGGCAACGATACATAGAATCCGTCTTTACAAAGGCTTTTGTCAATGTGGTTTTCAGCATTGTCGAGAACGAATTCAGGATGTTGCTCCAAAAACCAACGAACATTTTCTTCATTTTCTTCAGGTTCGGTAGTGCAAGTAGAGTAAAGCAATACACCACCCGCTTTGACGAGTTTTCCGGCATTTTCGAGAATATTTCGTTGAAGTACTACCATTTTCGTGATTTCTTCCGGTTCACGTTTCCATTTTATATCAGGTTTTTTGGAAATAGTGCCTAATCCCGAACACGGAACATCGGCTATCACCATATCGGCTAGTTCTTCGGTAGAATATTCGATTGCATCGCCTGTGTCACATTTTATAATGTTGATTGCGAGCCTTTCGGCACCTTCGTTGATAAAACGCAATTTAGATTCATGCTTATCTAAGGCAACAATTTTGCCTTCGTTTTGCATCAATTCAGCAAGTATAAATGATTTACCACCCGGTGCAGCACACAAATCAATTACGAAATCTCCGGCTTTGGGATTGGCGAGTTGGGCTACAATTGCAGCAGCAGGGTCTTGAATAGTGATTTTACCTGAACGGAAGAGGTCGGAAGCTGTTAAATCGTATTTGGGCGAGTCCAACAAAAGTGAGCTTTCATTATACTCGCACAAACGAAATGACACATTATGCTGCTCAAAAATAGTTCTGATTTCCTCAGGATTGCTTAGCAAATTGTTGACTCTGACAGCCACGTATGGACGTTGGTTGTTGGCGTCGAGTAATTTTTCGCCTTCTCGTAGTCCATAACGTTCAATCCAGCGTTTTGTCATCCATTTAGGGTGCGAAAACATCACGGAAATGAAATAAATTTCATCGTCGCCGCGTTCCGGATAACGAATATTATCAAGGTTACGGGCAATGTTTCTTAAGACACCATTTACGATTGCTGCCGTTTTTTCGCCCTGAATTGTTTTGACAATCTCTACGGACTCATTGATAGCAGCCGGTATAGGGATTCGGTTCAAAAACATGATTTGATAAACTGCAATTCTCATCGCATTTTTGACTAAATTCAGACATTTTTGATAATCGCCGTGATAAAATCCGGTCAAAATCCAGTCCAATTTCCCTCGCCATCTTATCACTCCGTTTATAATTTCGGTCATCAAAGCTTTGTCTTGGCTCGATAGAGATTCGTTCCTTAGTTCGTGTGACAGCAGCTTATCAATATATGAATCACTCCTGTCATATCTGTTCAGTAGCTTGACTGCAAGGTATCGTGCGGTGTTTTGTATTGTTCTTTCTTCGATTTTTTCCATCGAGTCTGCAACTTTTTCCATAATAAATAAATAATAAGATAGTTAATACATTATATTAAAACTTAATTACGTTGAGAGATATGAACTTATTGTTAAAGACCCTAATGATAGTGATTATGGTGTCACTTTCATCAACCACCAAAGCCATTTCGCAAATTCAGGCATCGCCAATTCAACCCGAAAAGCTATTCAATTACTATCAGCTTGGTGTGGTAATAGGTTTGGGGCAAAATTTCCAATCCGGTAAATACTTTGTAGAGTGCGACGATTGCATTTTCGAAGACGGCGTCAAATTTGGCTATACCATTGGATTGAACTACGAATACAACATTGACGAGATGTTCAACGTGGGAATCATGGGGCTTTTCGATGATTTCGGCTTGAAAAACTCCTTCGTTGAAAACGAAAAACTTAACGTAAGTTCTGAGGATGGCACCTACAACGAAATCATTTCCGTTCCCTTTCGGCATACCGCTGAGTCTAAGTTCACATCATTCTCGATTATGCCACATCTAAAGTTTCATCCTGCCAAATTTGTATTTTTCGATTTGGGGTTCAGCATGGGTTTCCCGTTAAGCTCGAATATCAAACACGAAAAGGAGCTCATCAAAACTACCGCTCGGCTTAGTAATGGTGCTATTGTGGACATAACTATTGATGGAACTCAAGAAACGAAAGTTGTTATCGAGGACAATGAATTTCCTGAAGTAAATCAGCCCCAATTTAGCATTGTACCTATGCTTGGGTTCAATTTCGTAGTCAATAACAAGATGTTCCTGCGTCCATTCTTCATGTACAGGTTGCCAATTTCGAATTATTCTGAAAGAGGTGAGAATTTTATGGTAAATTCTTGGCGTATCATGTTCGAATTTAGCCTAAAATTGTGAAAATCGAAACAAAATAGCACTTTTTTTAAGAAAAATTCATTTTTTTCAAGAAAAACTTTGCGAATTAATTCCAATTGCTGTAATTTATACTTTTTTAAATGCAAATTCTTAAAATATTTTCTAAGAAATTGCATAAATGAAAATTGAATTTTTAAGAATGCCGTACTGATGCGGATATGTTGATGAAGACATTGATTGTAATAAAAAAATATTTTATTAGTTAACAAAAGGTAGGTATTATGCATAGTTTCAACTACAGAGCCTTATGGATTATTTTGGCTTATTTTCTAATCGGTTCTATGACTTTGAAATCCCAAAGTATGGAATTTACAGAATCTGTATTAGCTTATAATATGGGAGAAGCATATCTTATGAGTGCCGAGATAGTAAATAGCCCGTCTCAACAAGGCGGTATCATTGATAACCAGAGAATTCGAATTATTAACTTAGGTCCAATTATTAATCATGCCGGGGCAGATTATGCACCAACAATTAGTGCAGACGGCAGAACCTTATTTTATGTATCAAACAGACCCGGAAGTAGATTGAACGAAGAAGGTAAACCTTCGCATGATTTTTGGGCTGCTAAAAAGGGCGATAGGCTCGATACAGTATTTTCTGCTCCTTATAATATTGATACGATTACCGGTCTCGGTTACTTGAATGTAAATACCGAGTTCAACGAAGGGGTCGCCTCGATAGCCGCAGATAGACAAACTCTGTATTTCACAGCTTGTAACCGTCCTGACGGATTAGGTTCGTGCGATATTTATCGTTCAATCATTGATGGTGACAAATGGGGTCGCCCCATTAATTTAGGTAAAAATGTAAACTCAGACAATTTTGATTCTCAACCATCAATCTCTCCTGACCAACGAAGATTGTATTTCGTCTCCTCTCGTAAAGGTCCTAATAGTAATGGTAAGCCAATTTTGAAAAATATGGATATCTGGTATTGCGATTGGGATGATGATAACGAAGAATGGCTTCCTGCCAAAAACTTGGAAGAAATCAATACAAGCGGTACCGAATATTCGCCATTTATTGCAGCAGATAACTCAACCCTCTTCTTTTCTTCTGACGGACATCGTCCAAATTATGGTGGATTAGATTTTTACGTTTCACGTAAAGATGAAGTTACCGGCAAATTTGGCAAGCCTGAAAACTTAGGCGACCAACTTAATACTAAAGAAGATGAAATGTTCATTACATTGCCGGCTTCCGGTGACGTACTATACTTCTCTTCTCGTCGTACTGATTTGCCGGGTTACCAAGGCGGTCTCGACGTATTTATGGCTTTTGTGCCTTCATTCTTCAAAGCGATGAATTTGATCACAACTGTCGTTGATGAATGTTCGCAAGAATTCATCCCTGCTACAATAACAGTTAAAAATCCATTAACAGCAAGGTCTGTCAATGATAGTGTAACTAACTTCCGCAAAGAACATGAATTGATTATTTCAAATCAAGATTATGGCAATCCTAAAGATTCGTTGCCATATGTTGACTTAGAAGTAACTGCTTTCAATCCAAGATATGGTACAAAAACTGTAGTGCAAAGAGTTGAACGCCCGGGTATCACTGAAGACCCGGACGAAGTAAACCGTCCTGACGAAGTACGACTTACAATTACATTAGGTCAAAGACCCGAATTAGAAGCTGACGTTGACGAGCCTGAATACATTCGAATGGTCAAAGCTTCGCAACCACAGTTAGCGTCTTTCAGAGGTCTTGTAATGAAAGAAACAAAGACTTGGAACCTCTATCCGCTTCTTAACTATGTGTTCTTCGAGCCAGGAAGTTCGGAAATTCCGGAAAGATATATTTTATTAGATTCGTATGACCAAACAGGAATTTTTACCGACACAACAATCTTAGGCGGTACTCTCGACAAGTATTATCACGTAATGAATATTTATGGTTATAGACTTACAAATAACCCTAATGCAAAAATCGAAATCGTCGGAACTATTGATATGGAAGTGGAAAAAGATGTAAAACTTGCCGTAGCCCGTGCTCAACAAGTTTACAACTATTTCAGAGATGTTTGGAAAATTGACGAATCGCGTATGACTCTCGGCAAACATGGCAAACCCGCACACCCGACAAGTACAAGAATTGACAGTATCGGTGTCCAAGAAAACCGACGTGTCGAAATCAGATGTACTGATTGGGAGGTAGTAAAGCCCGTATTTGACGTCGGTTCGATCACTGAACCTCAACCACGCACAATGAATTGGAAAATGAAAAATGGCATCGAAGACCAACTTGTTGCAAAGCGAAGAATTGAAATTACCAGAAACAATCAAAACTGGCGTACTTTGACTGATGTCGGATTGACTGATGAGCAAGTAAATTGGAATTGGACAAATATGGCTCGCGAATATCCTACAGATGAAGTATCTTACACCGCTCAATTAGTTATCACAACACAAACAGGTGCCGAATGTAAATCAGACCCCGTTACAATTCCTGTTATGCAAGTATCATCTACAAGAATGGTCACCGAAGGTACGATTGATACAACACGTGAAACCTACAACTTGATTCTTTTCCCATTTGATTCGGATAATGCCGGACCAATCAACTCCCGTATCATGGAAGAATATGTTTACGAAAGATGTCGTCCATCTTCAGTTATTGATGTTATCGGTCATACAGATATTGTTGGTATGTACGACCACAATAAGAAACTTTCTGAAAGAAGGTCCAGTTTTGTTAGAAATGGGATTAACAAACAAACAGGTGGCAAATATCATACTTTGACAAGCAATGGTGTCGGTGAGGAAGACCCACTTTATTCGAACGATTTGCCCGAAGGACGATTTTATAATCGAACTGTTCAGGTCATTGTAAGAACTCCACTTACAGAATATGAAGGCGAATATTAATAGAACTCGAAAATTTTTTTCAAAATGGCAACTTTTTTTTCAAAGTTGCCATTTTTTTTTGCATCTCAAAATGCAGTCCTAATCATCATTTACAAAAATATAAAGTTATTCTTGACTAAAAATTTAAAAAAAAAATGAAATTTTTCATAAAAAGGGTGTGACAAAATCGATTTTCAATTGTTTATACATAATAGAGAGGTACAAAATGTTATTTGAATTGTAGTTTTTGGGGCATGAATTGAAAAAGAATTTTACAAAAAAAAAGATTTATGAACATAATTTAATTGAATATTACACAATAGTTTATTAATTTAATAGTTACGAAAAATAGAAATCAAAAAATTGTTTTTTTATAATTAACTTTTATGAGGTACAAATGAAGAATTTACTAAACAAGTTTGCAATCTTGCTACTTGGTTTCGTTCTGATAGGAACGATGAATATAGCGGCACATGCGGATGAAGCCGGTGTTGATGATATCAAGTCCAATCTGCCACAATTACTAAACTCGAACAATGCCGGTACATTGTTCTGGATTACATTCCACCCTTGTTGGGAAACTGGCGGTTCGAACAACGCACTCCGTATTTATGTATCTTCTGCAGTTGCAACAACAGTAACTTTGGAGATACCGGGATTGGCAATTTTTAGACAAAAAGTAACCATCCCGAATGACGTTATTGAGTTTATACTATCACCAACTGAAGGTCAACCTTATACGAAGACTGACAGAGTAGAACCGCAACCCGCTCAGGTATTTGAGGGTAGAGCTATAAAAGTATCTGCTGATTATCCGATTATTGTTTATGGTGTTACCAGATTCCAACATACTTCAGACGGCTATTTAGCGTTGCCTGTTAGTTCTTTGGGTCAAAAATATCAGGTTGCTTCTTACGAAGACCCTACTAACAATACATTTCAATGGTTGTCATCATATACTAGTATTGTAGGTGTTTATGATAATACCAAAGTAACATTTCGTCTTGGTGGCTTCGAAAACGCGAGGGTACCACTTTTAGATGGTTCTGAACTCAGAGCAAATGAAGTTATTAGACACACATTAAACGAAGGTGACGTTTGGTTAATACCTGGTATAGGAGCTTTCAATGACCTAACCGGCAGTACAATTAATGCTACAAAACCTGTTAACGTACTCTCCGGCAGTTTCTGCGCCTATATCCCATCATTTACACCTGCTTGCGACTTTATTATTGAACAGGAATTGCCCGAAAATGTTTGGGGTAAAAAGTACCACGTCACACCAATTCAAGGCAGAAAAAAATATGCGATTATAAAAATCTTTGCTAAAAAACCTATGACGCAGTACTTTTTCGATGGATTACCTTCAGGTACAATTCAAAGTGCCGGTGGTCTGAGAGAAAGAGGTTGGATGGAAACTCGTACAGGAGCTGATGAATTTCCGCGTCCTGTCGTAGTCTCATCTAATGAAGCTATCAACGTTGTGCAATTCAATCCGGGCCAAAATGATGATGGCGTTGAAAATGACCCCTTCCAATTGCAACTTTCACCACTGCAACAATATCAAACAGAAATCGTATTCAACACCCCCGGTATTCGTGGTGGGTTTGGATTCAAAGATAATTTTATAAACTTAGTTTATAAAGCAACTATTGATGGTGGTATGCCGCAGGATATCGAAATAGCTGAAGTTATTGACGGGCAATTCAGATGGATTCCACTTGAAGCATTTTCCGGTAATCCGGGAACTCCTTTTAATGATTACGATGAAGACGGAAGAAGATACTATTCAAAAGCTATCAAATTGTTATATGACGGTGTTTACAAACTACGCGCAAATGACCCATTCGTAGCTTATGCTTATGGTTATGACTGGTATGACTCATATGGTTTCCCGACTTCAGTCGCAACGGCTGACCTTGAATCACCTGATACATTAGCTCCTTATATCACTTTCCAACAAGACTGCTCCGGTGATGTTGCGGGCGAAGTCATTGACGAACCGCGTATTGACCCGGAAAACCGTGCTAATCTTGGACTAATCTATATGGACATTAGCCAAAGCTTTAATTACGATTTCAAAGTCGAACCTTATACAATAGGTATATCGCCAAGAACAACTTGGACTCTTATTGTTAAGGAGCCTACTTTGAATGCCCGTGCACACCTTGTATTTACCGATAGAGTGGGTAATCGTAAAGATACTGTTATCGAACATTACGCTATTAGCCCTACCTTGGCGCCATATTACGAACATTATGGAACTTTCAAACTCGAAAATCCTCCTGCAACTGAAACAAGAACATTCACTTTACGTAACGAAGGTGACACAGATATTGGAAATCGTTATAGAATTTATGTAACTCTTGATTCAAAAATAAAAGAAGAAAAACCAAGCGACATTTTCGGATATCAAAACTTCGATTTGATTGGGTTGGAAAATGTAAACTTAGCACCATTGGCTGTAGGTCAAGAAGTGAAATTTGACGTAACCTTTACTGCAAATGAAGAAGGACATTTCAAGGATTCAGTAGGTGTTCTTGTAATTGATAATTCAACCGGCGACACTTGCGTATTTACATACTTCGCTTTAGTTGAAGCATTCATCGGCAATCCTTATATCAATGCTACTGACCATGATTTCGATTTACAAGTCGTTAATTCCCGCTCCAATACTGTTGATTTGGTTTTAGAGAATCCGAATGTTGGTGCTTATAAAGCAACTACTTCTTTGAAAATCACAGGAATTGAATTGACAGACGGAATCGGTATCAAAGGTACTGATGAAATTTTTGAATTCGAGATGCCCGATTTCGACCTTAGTACACTAAGTGAATCGAATCCGTTAATCCTCAAAATCGGGGAAGTGAAGACTATTAGAGTTAGTTTCAAACCTGCTATGGTTCAAGACTACACTGCTTCAATCACTTGGATAGCCGATACTCAAATTCCTGACCATATTACTGAACTTAAAGGTCGCGGTATCCAACCCGGTTTGATAGTAAACAGTGAAGATTGGCAAGAACGTCTCGTTGACCCGAATTCATATATCCAAAAAGGCGGAGCTTATGCTTTTGCACCATACCCATCAGCAAACAATGCTATTACTTTAGAAAACAATGGAACTGCTGAAGTTACTATTACAAGTGTTACTATCGTTGAAAATGTCAACGGTGAAGCATTTAAGACTTCTGATGGTCGTAGTTTGACTGACCCGGGCGTTTTAGCAAGTATTTTCAACAGAAGAATTAATCCTAATTCTAATTTTACTGAATTGATTTCTTTCCATCCGACTACTAACGGTGACCATCGTTTGGTATTGACTTTCAATAGCAATGCTCCGGATGACCCGACAAGTACTTTACGCGGTATTGGCGTGTTCCCACGCACAAGCACTGAGGACTTTGATTTCGGTCATATGATTGTCGGTACTGCTAAGAAAACAGGTTCGGTTAGATTCACAAACAATGTTTGGGAAAATGACCACGATGTTGTTATTACAGATTTCGTAACTAATACAGTTGGCGGTGCTACATTCTCAGAATTTGGCGGCAACGGTATTTTCCGTTGGGACCGCAACGGTATGACAGACCAAAATGGTAATGCAGTTAGCTTCCCAATAACTTTAGAACCGGGCGAATTTATAAACGTTCCGGGTGAATTTGAAGCAACTCTTCAAGGCAATTTCGAAGTAAGCTTGACTACAGTTTCTGATTCAGAAGTTGAAGTAACTTCAGTTTGGACAGGTACTGCAGAAGTCGAAGGTTCGAGTATGCAACCTGCTACAGCAGTTACTTGTATTAACCGCCCGATTCTTATGAGAGCATCAATTACTAACGAAGGTTCCGAACCTCTCGATGTAACTGACTTGAAAATTGCAGATGCAGGTGGAAATGATGGCGGAAGTTCTCAAAACTTCGAAATTTTGACTGCTACTCCTTTTACTTTAGCACCGGGGCAAACAATGGAAATCGAAATTGTGTTTACTCCGAATGCTGCTTACAATAATGGTGTATTTTATTTGACAGCTTTTACTTCTTCAACTACCAAGCCTGAAGACGAAACAACTTTGACAGTTACTGCTACATCAGACGAACTCTTGAGTAGAGGCTTAATATCAAGAGGTAACAATCAAGGTACTCAAACTGAAATCAATGTTGCACCGGGTGATAAAGAAGCTATCGGATACTCTGTTTATATCCAAAGCGATAAAGCAGTACGCAGCAGTAATAATACAGAATTCACAGTTGAAGTTACATTCAACAAGGACTTCTTAGGAATTAACAAGCTCGCCGGAAACCAACAAGCAAATATTAAAGTTGGTGATGATTTTGCTGGCATGGGCTATATCATTACAGGTACAACGTACTCATTCAATCCTATTAGCAATCGTGAAACTGCCCGCATTACAATGCAAGGTACTCAAGATTTGTCAACTAACTTTAATCGTGACCTCGAAATGATTCGAATAGTTTTTGACTCATACCTTCCTATCTATTCAACTGCCGATGGCGACCTTGTTGTAAAGAATAAAGAAGCAACTATCGAACATACTATCTTAGAAGATGACCATTGTGTAAGCTTCAATTATGCTTATTGCAAAGTCACTTTGGATGAAGTTTGTGTTGACTTTATGCGTCCGATTCAAATTTCAGCTACTAAATACAACTTGGGTCAAGTTAATCCTAACCCGGTTGGCAGCGAAGGCGCTGACATTGTATTCGCAGTAGGTGGACGTAATATCCCGACTGAAATCAGATTGTACAATGCACAAAGTGAATTAGTATCAGTACCATTCTCAGGCGTTTTGAATAGCGGTGAATATACTGTTCGCATTCCGGTCGAAGAACTTTCAAGTGGCGTTTACTTCTACGAAATGGTAAGCGGTCCGTTCAAAGACACCAAGAAAATGATTATCGTTAAATAATCTGCTTTTCTTAACTATTTTAAGCTGTCCTTATTATGGGACAGCTTTTTTTTTATCCAAAATTTAAGATAAAAGCAAGTAAGACCGTCATTATTATCAATAACTTAAAAAGAAAAGAATCTTAAGATTTTGATTTTTCAGAAAATTAAACTATTTTTATAGTTCTATATTGTCGAGAATTATGTTTATTTAATTTAGATTGTCATGAAAATTACACAGAAAATTGAAAAATTACGGGAAAAAATGGCGGAATTAGGCATCAATGCTTATATTATCCCAAGTACCGACCCACACATCAGCGAATACGTTCCACAAAGATGGACTTCGAGAGCTTGGATTTCCGGATTTACAGGTTCTGCAGGAACTATCGTCATAACTGACAAAGTCGCAGGATTATTTACAGACTCACGGTATTTTCTCCAAGCTACTCACGAATTGGAAGGCTCCGGAATAGAGCTTTTCAAAGTTGGTAATACAGGCGTTGAAGATTATCCCGATTGGATAAAATCGAATCTGAAAAGCGGTGACGTTCTCGGATTTGACGGAATGGTAGTTCAAGCCGCCTTTGCCAAAGGAATTGTTGCTGATTTGAAGCAAAATGGTGTCGAGACATCTTTCGGTCATGATTTGATTGAACAGATTTGGACCGACAGACCCACAATTCCGGATAATGAGATTTTTGTTCATGAGTTGAAATACGCCGGTAAAAGCAGAGTTGAAAAAATAAACGATATCCGCTCCAAAATGAAACAAAAGAATGTTGACACTCATGTCGTTGCTACTTTAGATGACTTGTGTTGGATTTTCAACATTCGTGGCAAAGATGTTGCTTTCAATCCTGTTGCTGTTTGCTACGGCATCATTACATTGCAAAAAGCACAACTTTACATCTATGATAGCAAGCTTACTTCAGAAGTCAGAGCCGAACTCGAATCTGATGGCGTCGAAATTTGCAATTATGATGATTTGCTGGCAGCAGTAAAGGGATTTGCTGCTTCGAGCCGCGTTTACGTTGACCCCGCAAGAGTAAATTACGCTTTATATACAGCGATTCCTACAGAATGTACTAAAATCGAAGGAATGAACTTTTCAACTAATATGAAAGCTTGCAAAAACGACATCGAAATCCAAGGTGTCAAAAATGCAATGCGTCGCGATGCAGTTGCCATGTGCGAATTCATTCATTGGTTTGAAAATACTCTGGGCAAAGAAAAAATCACCGAGGTTTCCGCAGGTGAAAAATTGCGTCAAATCCGCTCCGAGAAAGAGTTGTTTTTTGGAGAAAGTTTCAATACTATCGCAGGTTATGCCGGAAACGGCGCAATTGTTCATTACGGTGCTACCCCCGAAACGGATACTGAAATCAAAGCTGAAGGATTTTTCCTGCTTGATTCGGGAGGACAATATTTGGACGGCACAACAGACATCACGCGGATGTTTTGTTTGAGCGAACCTACTGACCAAATGATGATTGATTATACTTTGGTGCTCAAAGGGCATATTAATTTGTCATTGGCTAAGTATCCTATAAATACACGCGGTTCACAGCTTGACGTGTTGGCAAGAATCGAAATGTGGAATAGAGCCATGAATTACGGACATGGCACAGGACATGGAGTAGGTTGCTTTATGAACGTTCACGAAGGACCACAAAATATTCGGATGAACGAAAACCCGGCTGTTCTCGAACCGGGCATGATAACATCAAACGAGCCGGGATTATACAGAGAAGGACAATATGGCATAAGAATTGAAAATTTAGTTCTGACAGTGCCTTTCACTGAAACTGAATTTGGAAAATTTTTACAATTTGTAAATTTGACTCTTTGTCCGATAGATACTCGCGCTATAAAAGTATCAATGCTTACTCAAGATGAACTGAATTGGTTCAATGAATATCATCAGTTAGTTTATGATGAAGTATCACCATTGTTGGATGATGAGTTGAAGAATTGGCTTAAAGAAAAGACAAAATCATTATAATAAAGAATTTTATATGAATGAAACAAAGCAACCGTTCTATAAGAACAAACAAATAGCAATTTGGTTGATAATTATATCTGCCACTTTACTTTTGGTTGCGGCAATGTTGATATTTCTGGTTAAGGATACTACAACTTTTCAGACAGTATCTGTGCCGATTGAAGAGAGCGAAGAAATGCTTGACCTTACTAAACCCGATGAATTGAAAGCAGATTATTACCAAATCACTCTCAACGATTTCGCAAAGTTTTATCACGGAACTCGTGAGTCAATGGACGGCAGCATAGAGGCTGTGATGCTCGAAATCAAAAACATTGACCAAGACAATCTTTCTTACGATTTTGTGTTGAACATCGGTGCAGGCAAAAAGCTTCGCGGGGTTGGATATATAGATTTGCAACTTCGCGAAATCAATGCAGATGCTCTCGGGATTTTGAAATTCTCAGCCCGCAGAGATGGCAGGATTAGCCTTACGACTTCCGATTCGACGCGTGCAGTTAAGTATAATTTAATAGAGGAGAGTAAATGAAAAAGTTCTTACATCTTTTTATGATGTTAGTTATCTTTATAGTCTCATGCGACCAAAGTGGCGACAAACCTGAAGAGTCATTTTCTGATGAAATGAGCAAAGAAAAGGAGTTTTCTGCTGTTCAGGATAGTATTCTCAAAAACTATGCTTCGGCAGTTAGAATCATTAACCAAATTGATGACGAGTTAGCAAAACTTGCTCAAGTACCTACCACATCCGAATCTTACAATCTCGAGGCTGAGATTATGCAAAAAATCGAATACCTTTCCTTCCAATTGAAAAGTAAAAGCGAAGATATTGATAAACTCCAATCACAGCTTAAAAAACTTTCCGGCGAGAATAAAGTATTAGCCGAAAAATTGAAAGTTTTGGAAAGCATAATTGTTGAAAAAGACAGAGTTATTGAAAGCCAAAGGGTACGACTCGCCCAATTGGAAACTGAAATTGCGATTGTTCGTGGCGAACGTGATGTTGCGATTGAAGGAAAAGTACGTGCTGAACAATTTGCTGAAGAAACTGTAATCCAGAAGAACACAGCATATTATACTTATGGTACTGAACGCGTTTTGAAAGAAAGAAGCGTCATTTTGATGGAAGGCGAAGGTTTCTTGGGAATTGGCGGCAAATATGTGCCGAATGCAAATGCTAATCTGTTGGAATTCTACAAAATTGATATTATCAAGGATACTATTTTGCATTTCCCCAAAGGGCAAAAAATAAAGGAACTCGTTTCATCACATCCGAAAAGATTGATTGAACTTGTCGAAGAAGCCAGCGGAGATGTCTATCTCAAAATTAAAAGTCCCGAAATAGTCTGGAAATCAGACAAGAGACTTATAATTATGATTGATGGAAAATAATATTTTTAACAACACATAATAAAACTATGCTAAAAATCTTTTTAACACTATTGATTACTTTTTTGTTTCTTAATTATTTTGTTTATTCTCAAGATGCCAATGTGGCAGCCTCTGATTCTACTTGGGATAAAGGTATGTTCATTGGTTTAAATTTTTCAAATACAGGATTGAGCAATTGGGCAGGTGGCGGTCAAAATGCTATCAATGTCAGTAGCCTCCTAAATCTTCATGCCAATATGAAAAAGGAAAATTCGAGTTTTCAAAATTCGCTCGAAATGGCTTATGGTATGACTAAATTAGGCAAATTTGGACTTCGTAAAAGCGATGATAGATTGATATTGGTGTCTAATTATGGCTACAAAGCTGCAAAATCATTAGAATATAGCGCCCTGCTCGACTTTAGAACTCAATTTACTAAAGGCTACAACTACGATAAAATTGATGCCATTACCGGCGAATACCTGTATATATCCAATTTTATGTCTCCGGGCTATCTAAATGTTGGGCTTGGGATGAGCTACAAACCTGATGATTATTTTCAGTTGTATCTTTCCCCAATTTCTAACCGAATTATCTTCGTTCTTGATGATACTCTTTCCGCACAGGGAGCTTACGGGGTCGAACCCGGCAAAAATATTAAAAGCGAACTTGGTGCTACTATGGCTTTGCAATACGAAAGAAAGGTATATGAAAATATCAATTTCAAATCAAGGCTGACTATATTTGCACCCTACGAACATTTCACTACAATGGTTGTTAATTCTGAGACTTTGATGACATTCAAAATCAACAAGTATATGAATGCTTCTATTTCGGTTGAAATGATTTATGACCACAATATTAACGTTACAAGGGACAACGGAACGATTGGTCCCGCACTACAACTAAAACATGTTCTCGCTATTGGAATAGGATATAAAATTTAAAGAAAATGGGATTTACTTATAAACAGTCCGGCGTTGATATTGCCGCCGGCGAAGAAACAGTTGACAGAATAAAACCTCTGGTACGCTCTACTCACAATGAGAAAGTGCTCTCGAACATTGGGCTTTTCGGTGGTTTTTATGATGCAAAATTTGATGAATTCGAGCATCCGATTTTGGTTGCGAGTACTGACGGTGTCGGTACAAAATTAAAAATAGCTTTTTTGACAGGTATTCATAATACTGTCGGACGCTGTTTGGTCAATCACTGTGTGAATGATATACTGTGTTGCGGCGCCAAACCCTTGTTTTTCCTTGATTATTTTGCAACGGGTAAATTAGAACCTGTAATTGCAGAGCAAGTTATTTCAGGATTTGTCACCAGTTGCCTCGAAAATAATTGTGCTCTAATCGGTGGCGAGACAGCGGAAATGCCCTCGCTCTACAATCCGGGCGAATATGACATATCTGGCACTATTGTAGGCGTTGTCGATAAGAAAAAAATTGTCAATGGCTCGAAAATCCAAAAAGGTGATGTCCTCATCGGGCTCACTTCATCAGGATTGCATACCAACGGTTACTCGCTTGCAAGGGCAGTTCTCTTGGACAAATTCAAGCACAATGATTATATTGATGAATTAGACACCACAATTGGGGAAGCTCTCTTAGCGGTTCACAAGTCATATCTTAATGAAGTTCTCCCACTTGTAGAATCGGAATCGCTGACAGGCATTTCGCACATTACAGGCGGCGGAATTGAAGGTAACACAAATCGAATCGTTCCTGATGGCATGAAACTCAAGATTGATTGGAACAGTTGGGAAATTCTTCATATTTTCAAGTTAATCCAAAAATCAGGCAGCATTAACAACCAAGAAATGAGAAAAGCCTTTAATCTGGGAATCGGAATGATTTTGGTTGCAAGTAAAAATAATGCCGATATTGTGATTGATGCGGTTTCCAAGCATAATCCGATTGTCATGGGCGAAATTGCTTGAATTTAAATTATTTAAAAAATATAACAAAATTTTTAAATTGAAAAAACTTCTCACAAAATCCAAAAATACGGCGATACGATTGATAGATTTAGTCATGTCGCCGTTTGCTTTTGTAGCAGCAAAATATTTCTATTTTATCAGGATGAAAGGTATAGCCCGAATGCCTGTCAGTAGGTCTATTTTTCGCAAAGTGGGAGTAGTACCTGTTACTAACCACTATTACGAACCGCTGCCAAATGTGCTCGAACTTAAATCATTAGATGAGGCAAAGCCCAATCCGCATATTTCCATGAATATTCCCGATATTCTTAATTTCATAAACGATTTGAAATATAAGGATGAAATTGCTCAAATAGATTTCGAATCTTTGCTCAACGACGACAGACCCGAGAGATTTCAGTTCTTTCTGCCTCAAGAAGCCGAACTCTACTATCTGATGATTCGGAACTTGAAGCCTAATACGGTGCTTGAAGTTGGCTCCGGATTTTCGAGCAAAGTGGCTCACCTTGCAATCCAAAAAAATAAGGAAGAGCAATCTGATTACGCAGGGAAATTGATTTGCATTGAGCCTTTTGAAAATCAATGGCTCGAAAAAATGGGCATCGAAGTAATTAGAAACAAAATCGAAGATTGCAATCCGGATTTGTTTTCGAGCTTGAAAGCCAATGACATCTTATTTATTGATTCATCGCACCAAATCAGACCCGAAGGCGACGTTTTACACGAATATCACACTGTAATCCCTGCATTGAATAGTGGTGTGTATGTGCAAATCCATGACATTTTCTATCCGCGAAATTATCCTGCAAAGTGGCTTGTGGATGCTCATTCATTTTGGAACGAACAGTATTTGCTCGAATCTTTCTTGATGTTCAACGATAAGTATGAAATCATGGTTCCGCAAAATCATCTGACGCGAGATTACGAAAATGATATGAAGAATTTGCTTACTACTCCGAATCTTTTCGAGGAATTTAACCCTTCTGCCTGCTCTTTCTGGTTCAAACGCAAATAAAAAATGGTCGGCACTCATTAGAATACCGACCATTGTAAGAACATAAAATCAGCTTATTTGCTGATTACAAGCGGAGTAACCATAATACTTCCATTCAAATCAATTGTCAAGAAATAGATTCCTTGCGGAATATTTTTGATGGAATAGCTGATATTGTTTTGTCCGTCAATTGTTTGAAGTGATTCATTCAGATAAGTAGCACCTGTATATGCAGCAAGTTTAATATTCGCAACACCCGCAGCGGATTCAAATTGAATATTTAGCAAATCGCTAACAGGATTAGGGAATACTGTAGTTTCAATTTTGAAGATTGTGCTTACGCTTGAAGTGGAAATAGGCGACATTTCGACTTCTTTGCTGAGGTCATTGTTGTCGGTAGTCAAATCAACTTCATAGCTAAACGGGTGGAATCCAACTTTATCCAAAACGATTGTGTATTTGCCGTTCGGGATTTGGTTCAATTCAAAATTACCGAATTCATCCGTATTAACGCTTTTCACAGGATTGTTCTGCATATCGAAAATATATACATTTGCTCCGTTTAGTCCTTTTGCACCTTGTAATTCGTCATTGCCGGATTTGATACTGCCTGTTCTTTCTCTGACGATTCCCTTTATTCTGCCGTTGCCATGAACTTTTTCAAATATCGGAAGTGTCAAAGTATAAGGACCGAAGGCGCCTTCTTCTTCTACTTCAAATTCAGTAGCATCTTTCCACTTAGCTGATACTTCTTTACCTACTACATAGAATCCCGGCATATAGATTTTATCTCTCGTATTAGCATATAAAATATAAGTACCGGGCATTAAGTTTTCGATTTCGAAGTTGCCGTTTTCATCAGTCACTGCAGATTTGCTATAGAATCTGAATTTTTCGTTCTGATTACCCGGGTCAGTACAATATGCACTTACAACTACATCTTTTAGATTAATATCATCAACACTTACAACTTTTCCTTTGATTGAATTCTCATAAGTAGGTACTCTATCGAGTGCAAAGTCAATTCCCGAGATATTTTCGTTGACAACAAGAATTGTAGCATCTTGGATATTGTTCGCCAAATTGTAATATTGCGGCAAATATTGATTTGTCATTGCACCTGAGTTTGGCTTCAGAGCATGAGCAAAAACAATGTATTCGGCTTCGGGCAATTTAATGGAATACTCGCCGAAATGGTTCGTAACGACTTCCAAATTGTAATTATGATTGCGACTATCCATACCGATGAACTTAACGTAAGACCACTTGATTGGTTCGAGTGTTTCGGCATCAAGCACTTTACCTGATACTTTAAAGAATTCTGGTTCTTTGACCGGTTCGACTACAAAATCAAATTCATAAGTTTCGCCACATTCAATTTCTATTGGAGTTGCGTCCATAAAGTTGGTAGCATTTTTGTACCATACGGGATGATATGCTTTTTGATGTTTTGTATATGCACTTATTTGCAAATAATATTCTCCGGCATCAACGCCTTTGAATTCATATTTACCTTCGACAATGCGAGCATCGTAAACTCTATGGAATTTACCCTCTCTGCCGTTCGTTCCGTCAGTCCAAAATAGCATAGCAGTACCAAATTCTACAAGTGTACCGTCTTCGTCAACTACTTCGCCCGATACAATAGCGGGCACTTTGCAATGCATAACTTCCACAGTCCACGAGAATTTTGCATGTAAGTCACCTTCTTCAGATTTTGCTGTAGCATAAAGAACAAAAGTATAATTACCACCTTTGGTTGGAGTCCATTTCACAATCATATTCTCGACATCAAGCACCGCACCTTCAGGAGAATGTTCTAACTTGATTTCTAAGTCTGTGTAATCGACATTTGCTTCGATTTTAAACTCAAATGCATATTCTTCGCCAATTGCAGCTTTGTGTGCCGGTTTGCCTACTATCAGAAATTGATTGTGGTTCTGATTTGCTTGTTTCAACTTTACAATCTTAATTCCTGAGCCTTCAGATTCATGCCCACCGGCGTAAGAAGTGATATAAAATGAAACTATTTTTGATTCGGAAACAAATTCCCGAATCAGGTATTGGAAGTAATGTTTTTGGTGGTTCAAACTCTCGTCTTTCAAATCAATTTTCTTGTACAAAGTGAAATCATCATAGTCTTTACTTTCACCGTAATAAACGTATAATCCAAATCCTTCAAGGTTCGTATTCTCGTCCACCCAGCCTAAGTTTACTATTGCTGTGATAGTATCATCAACTTCTTTGAATATTTTGCCGTCAGCATGTTCAAATCGGGGCGCTTTCAAATCTTCCGCCTGTATTGTATTTATGTTGGCTAATGCAAATAATGCAATCGCAACTAAAACCGTGATTTTTTGGTAAAAATATGACATTATAAATTCTCCTATATTATTAACAATGTAATTTTTGATTTCATGTTAAATACACAGCAAGTCAAAATTGGTTGCAAAAGAATTTTTTTTGCACGATTTTAAAAAAAAGTGAAATATATTTTTGCAATTCGATAAGTTCTTATTATTTTTGTAGTTCTATAAACTTGATAAGTTCAAAGGACATAAAAAATGGCTAAAGCACAAACATTCGGCGATAAGCTGAAGAAGAAAAAAGGCGACGACAAACCTGTGGTAAAAGTAATCAAAGGTTACAAAGACCAAGACGGCTCCGTGAAGTTCATCGAACAATTCATGAAGGTTGACGACATTAACTCAGTAGATAAGTTAGACATAAGTAAATAAGGTTAGACAATGAAGAAAGGCATTCATCCCTTTTATCGCACAGTTGATATTCAAATGACCGACGGCACAGTTTTCCAAACTCGTGCTTGTTACAAAAATGAAAAAATGGTCTTGGAAATTGACTCAAAATCACACCCCTTTTTCACCGGCAAACAAGTTCTTGTTGATACAGCCGGTCGCGTTGACAGATTTAATAAGCGTATGTCACGTGCTCAAGAAATTATGGAAACAAAGAAGGTCAAGAAATGAACGCTATTCATCCAATGCAAACAGGCTCCTCTTTTAAGCCGAATAAGAAAACCGGTAAAAAGAAAATCAATCCTATGAAGGATTCTAAAGTAGTTGATTACTTAGACCCTAAGTTTTTGACTCGTTTTACTAACGACCAAGGCAAAATTTTGCCACGTCGTATCACAGGATTGACTGCATATCAGCAACGTCAAATTGCAACGGCTGTCAAATATGCTCGTCATCTGGCTCTTGTGCCATTTGTCGCTCAAGATTTGGCATAATATACGTTTCTCGAAATTTAAAAAGAGACTGTCTCAATTGGCAGTCTCTTTTTTTTCACACAAAATGTTATTATTATTACAAAATATTAATTGAATTTGTGGAGCGAACTTTATTTCCCAATCAGAAATTACATTTTCGCAAGTGTTTTCATGTCCACTTTTTTCGCCAAATTCTTAGCAAAGTCAGTCCCTTCAACATTTTCCACGTTAATTGCCAAATAGAATCTATATCCTATAGCATATGTAAGGGCAGTTCTCTTACCATCGTACTTGTAATCTTCCATTGCAAAAACGTCAGCAATTCCGGTGTCGAATGTTTTTTGCCATCCATTAGTATCCTCAAACGACATACCCATAGAAGTCCACATGGTCAGCCCGACAAAGAAATCATGACCTTGGTTGTAATCGAACAATTCAATTGTCACTCTATCGGTGCTTCCGTCAGAATTTTCTTTTGTGAAAGTATGTTTAGCAGTCGAAAAAGAGAAGCCGTAAGTGTTTGTAGTCTGTCCTTCGGGTTTGCCGGGTGTATAACCGTCAATAGATTCAGGCAAAAATTTCATTAATTCGGTAAATTTGATTGATAGCGTGTCACCCTTTGCACGACGTTCTTGAATTCTCTTTTCGGATTCATTTGCAGATTTTTCCATCTTTTCTACCATATCGGGGGCTTTTTCGACAATCTCGGCAGCTTTTTTTAACTCATCAAACTTTTCACCGCATGATACAAAAGCAAACATTGAAGCAAGTAATACAAAAAACGAGACTCTTTTCATGATACTACTCCGTATTTTTTAAAATAAATTTCAAATGCCAATTAGACATTCTAATAAAGTGTGAAAATAGCAAAAATTATTGAAATCTTTAATATGCAAGTTCTTTTTCATAAGAATTTATCTGCCAAAATGACAAAACACAGATAAAAAAAAATATATCAGTTTTGTTGATTTTTTCATAAGTTTGTTATGATAAAATATTAGTTTCTGATATATTAATTTATTGTAATAATTAATACGAAAAGAAAATTATAGGGAATATTCATCTAAATCGTCCTTACATTAGGAAAATGATAATGCAAATGATAGATGAATTAAGTAAATGAAAAGCAGTGATAAGTTAGATAATGGTGAAGACTTGGAAATCAACCGGAATGAGAATACCGAGTTGATTGACTATTTGTATGCGGATAACAGTATTTTTCGCCAAATCATTGAGCAAACTAACGAAGGAGTGCTGTTAGCCGAAGTTGAAACCGGCAATTTAGTGTTTGCAAGTAATACTGCTTGTTCGCTATTTGGATATACCCAAAAGCAGTTCTTGAGTTTAAACTTCCGAGATATCCACCCAAAAGATTCATTAGAATTCGTCAGTGATGTTTTTCATGGTGTATCAGACCGCAAGGATAAAGTCAGCCGTAGTATTCCGTGTTTGCATAGGAATGGTACAGTGTTTTACGTTGACATCCGTAGTTCTATAGTTAAAATAAAAAACAGAGATTATAACATCGGATTTTTTACCAATGCCTATGATTCTTATAACGAACATGTCCAACTGAAATCGCTAATTGACTACTCCGAAGAATTCATGGCGATGTCCCACGACAATATTAATTATAAAAAGATTTTAGATACAGCTTTAGATATTTCGAAGGCAGATTATGGTGTTTTGAATTTATTCAATAGTGATGAAAATTATTACATCACGAAGTCTTTTGCAGGACTTTCAGGTTTTATGGAAAAAATAAATTCAATGCTTGGCTTTGAATTGAAGAACAAGAAGTGGATTGTTGACCCTGAAATGAACAAAAAAGTAGAAAATTCTATTCTGACTAAATTTAATTCTATTTCCGAATTAAGTTCTACGCTTTTACCTAAATCTGTGGCGTGGTCTATTCAAACTGCTTTTGGAATTGGAGAGATATGGATAGTAAAAATCCTCAAGGGCAATGATTTGATTGGAGATTTTGCTCTCGTTTTCAAAAAAGGTAAGACTCTGGAAAATGCTGAAATCCTGAAAATCTATACCAGATTGACAGGACTTGCTCTCTTAAGAGCAAAAAGCGAATCCAAAGAAAAATCTTTACGCAACCGTTTCCGCGCAGTACTTGACGCTGTACCAAACCTTGTTTTTGCAAAAGATTACACGGGTAAATACTTAATGTCTAATAAAGCATTTGCACACACTTACGGCATGAAGCCCGGAGACGTAGTGGGCAAAAACGATATGCAATTAGGCTTTACGGAAGAGGAGCAGAATATTTTCGTATCGCTCGACCAAAATGTAATTGATTCGGGCAAACCGAGAAGCATGGAAATTCATACAACCAATTCTATTGACGGTAAAGTTTGGTATCAAATAACAAAATTACCTTTCGATATGCCGGATGTGGAGGGTGGAGCCGTGCTTGGGGTTGCTACTAACATTACAGAGAGCAAATTATCTACAGATTTACTCAAAGTGCGAGATGATTTGCTAACCAAATTATCAAGACAGCTTCCGGGTGTGATTTACCAATTCAAATTTAATGCTGATGGTAGCTCGAATTTACCATTTGCAAGCGAAGGTATTTATGACATTTTTGGAGTTAGACCGTATGAGGTATTAGAAAATTCGGAGTACATTTTCGATAAAATACATCGAGATGATTTCCCTCATGTTTACAAATCTATTATTAAATCTCGCGATACACTCGAAGATTGGCGAATTGACTTTAGGATTAATCATCCCGAGAAAGGACTCCGTTGGTTGAACGGATTTGCAAGACCCGAAAAGCATGATGACGGTTGTATTTTATGGCATGGATTTATTCATGATATTACTGGTAGAAAGCTTCTAGAGGAAAGACAGCAGCAACTTCTTGATGAATTAACCGAAACAAAACTGAATCTCGAAATCAATTTGAATCAGAAAAATGCTTTGATTCAAGAAATTACCGATACAAAAAATCAGTTAGAACTTTCAATTAAAGAAAAAGATAAATTTTTCTCCATTATTGCCCATGACCTCCGTTCACCCTTTAACGGTTTTTTGGGGCTTACTAAGTTTTTAGCTGACGACCTGGAACTCCTTGCTCAAGAAGACTTGAAAGAACTTACTAAGACAATGAAACATTCAGCGGAGTCATTGTACAGTTTGCTCGAAAATCTTTTAGAATGGGCGAGTATAAAGCGAAATGACATCAAATTCAATCCGGCTACAACAAATTTCAGCTTGCTTATTCAAAATAACATTAATATAATTAATGCAAATTTGAAAAATAAAGAGATTGTACTGACAAACTATGTACCAGATGAATTTTTTGTTTACGCCGACACTAACATGCTCAATGCAGTATTGAGGAATTTACTCACCAATGCTCTAAAATTTTCTCGCAGAGGCGGTCATATTACAATTTCGGCTGAAAAGACATCCAAACATTCGATGATTTCTATTACTGATACCGGAATTGGAATTAACAATAATGACATCCCGAATCTGTTCGATATTACAAAAAAAGTATCGCAACCGGGTACCGAAGGCGAAACAAGCTCAGGATTGGGGCTGATACTTTGCAAAGAATACATTGAGCAACATGGCGGAAAAATCTGGGTAAAGAGCGAAGTCAATGTTGGTTCGACTTTTTATTTCACTATTCCGAACAAGTAAGACTACTAATCAATTTTGGAACACTATATTTACTCGGCGATTTTTGGCTCTGTTCGATTCCGAATCATTTGGTACAATTGGTTGCGATGCCCCAAAAAAGACAACTGTAATGCGATTGGCAGCTATATTGTTGGCAATTAGATACTGCTTTACTGCTTCGGCACGTTGCTTTGATAATTCCTTATTCCGTTCGTTGCTACCGATGTTGTCTGTATGCCCTTCAAT
This sequence comes from Candidatus Kapaibacterium sp., assembly GCA_023957315.1. NCBI lineage: Bacteria > Pseudomonadati > Bacteroidota > Eximiradiia > Eximiradiales > Kapaibacteriaceae (SeqCode) > Kapaibacterium (SeqCode) > Kapaibacterium sp. (SeqCode). Next base: position 395,486 of record JAMLHE010000001.1, on the reverse strand, counting down.
TTTAATTTTCACTTGACTGTTCGAATTCAACAGCTTTATTAATCTGTTCAGCTCGGGAAATGATTCCTTTTTCAGTTCTGCTTTGTCGAAATCGAAAAATATATTGTTGATTTGAACCGATTGCTTTTTCTGCTGAAGCTCTACCATCGAAGCTAAAACGATGTCCTCGTTGATTTCCGTCCCTTCGTGATTATTGCGTAAATCAATATGCTTAGATGATGAGTAATATCCGGGCTTTTCGGCGAAGTAACCGTATAATCTCCCGGGTTTGAGAGCAATGAAATAATAACCGTCGCGTGGGTCACTTCTTAAAGTGCCGACTATTTCACCTGTTTCGAGGTCTTCCCACTTGATAATGCTACTGATTGGATTGCCTTCCAAATCCGTAACTTTACCTCGAATTCTTACTACCTGTTCCGGTCGAGCCTTATTCGGCAACGAAATCGAATAAATATCCCAACCTCCGTATCCAATCACATAATTATTTCCGGCAAAATAAGCTGTTTCGCCTGTTATATCAACTTCATAGCCCCAATCATCGTTTGCACTGTTGATTTCCTTGCCCAAATTTACAGGTTCGCTCCATTCAGTCCAAGATGTATCGCTCAATCTGACAGATTTGAATACGTCTAATCTCCCCAAACCCGGGTGTCCGTCCGAACTGAAATAAAGGGTTTTTCCGTCAGGGTGCAAGAATACCGAGCGTTCTGCATACGGAGTATTGATAGTTGGACCGAGATTAACTGGTTGACCCCAAGAGCCGTCATCTTGCTTCACAGACACATATATATCCATATTTCCCATCAAATTCCCATGATAATAACTATTGGATATTCTGACAAATGGACCAATTCCGCCGGGTCTGTCACTTGTAAATAACAATGCCTTGCCATCGGCAGTCAGGCATCCTGATTCCTCATGATATTTTGTATTTATGGGATAAGGCAAATGTGTCAGAGATTTCCATTCGGTAGAATCTTTTTCAGCAAAATAAATGTCAAATTCTCCTAATGAGCCTTTGAAATTTCCCGAAAGTATCAAGGTAGTTCCGTCAACAGTAACATTGTCAATAGTTTCATCACGGTAACTGTTAATGCTTGCGCCCAGATTTGTTGGCAACTGCCATTCACCGCGAACTTTTTCTGATACCCAAATATCGGCACGACCCTTGCCGCCTTGCCTCGAGTCACCCGTGAAATATAGAAAGCGTCCGTCGGGCGTGGGAGTTGGGTCCCACTCGTTGCCTCGAGTATTTATCATATTGCCCAGATTTTGAACTGCCAAACCCTCCAAGGGAGCTTTTAAAATTTCGATTATTTTCTCAAATCGCCTTGGTGAATTAGGAAAGTATGGGCGATAATATTCGTAAACGTAAACAGCCGAATCCCAAAATTTCCTATTAATATATGCATCTGTTAGCCTTTGGACAGCAACAAAAGCATCATCTGAGGGTGCATTTTTCAAAATATAATTATGATAGATGGATTTGGTGTCAGGATTTGGTTCCTGAGTCAGCATTACTTGTTCACAAGTATAAATACGCGAATTGATGATTGAATCCATATCGGGGAATAACTCAAGGTATGATTCGTAAATGAATTTGGCTACTGCTGCTCGGTTGATATTAAAATGTCGGCTTGCCATCTGCGAAACAACCAAAAAAGCACTATCAGCAGGAGCATAATCTCTGATATACTTGTCCCACAACTTAAAAGTGCTGTCATTGAGAGGTGCACCCAAATCAATCAAGCTCGGTATCTGTGCTCTTCCAAATTGTTGTCTCCTCAATTCAAGTGGGTTTTGAGCCATTGAAATCGAGACTGTCAGAAGTGATAATAATAAAAATATTAAGAAATTTGTCTTGCTAATCATCTTCTTTTGTAATTTTGTTGAATTATATTCGTTAAAACGTATGTAATTGTTCAATGTTTACCACAGGATTTGTAAATGGCTAATAAATTTATTCTATTGATTTTAGGTATTGTTCTTTTTGCCTTCGTAACTAATGAAGCTAATGCAAGAAATTTTACTCATATTCTTGTCAAAGGACAAATATTTGATGAAACAACAAAAAAACCAATGGGTGTTGATATCGAATTTCGTGATGCTCAAGGTAAGAAAATCAAATGCCAATCAAACAGTATCTCCGGAGAATTCCAACAAGTGCTGAATTCGAACACTCAATATACTGTAATATTGAATAATAGTGAAATTTTGCGTCGTGAGTTTAAATTCAGAACTTTAGAAACAAGTGATTATGCCGAACAAACTGAAGATTGGGGCGTAGTGGTGCCAAAGCCGGGAACTGTGCTTTACAAGGGACAAATTTATGATTCTAATAACGACAATTTCAGTAGCAATGGCACTGAAAAGTTAGAAGAATTGCAAATGTTATTAAGATTCAATCGTGAGTTGCATGTCGAATTTGTTGTAAATTCACTGAATTCCGTATCTCAAGACGGCAGAGTTAAAAATTTAGAGCAACTTATCAATCGCTGGACTCGTGAAAATCCAAGAATTTCTATTCGTCAATCAAAATCAAAATCAGACAATGATTTAGTTGTTGTGATTACCAAAGTCAAAGATTTTATCAAAGAATAAACTAATCTTCGAGGAATTTGAGTTCTTCGTCAAAGTGATTTTTGTGGTGATGTGTTTCTGCGTATTTCACTTTGCCCTGCTTGATATATTCGTTTAATTCAACCGACGAAATTTTGCGGTAGCTCCCTTTGTCTGTTACATACAAAGTCACAATATCATTGAAAATATCAATCTTGGCAATTTTTGCCATTCCATCCTCAGTATTAACTATTGAATGAATCGGCGGGTATTTTTCAGCTGCAATTGCATAGGCTTCATATTCAAATTTGATACAACATTTCAATCTGCCGCAATTACCCGATAATTTTGATATATTATTAGAAAGGTGTTGGGCTCGTGCATGGTCGAGAGTGACATGTTCGAAATTGCATAAAAATGATGTACAGCATAGCTCCCGGCCACATGGACCAACAAATGAACCTAATCTCTTAGCTTCATCGCGAGAACTGATTTGCCTCAGTTCAATTCGTGTTTTGAAATTTTTTGCTAATTCCTTGACCAATTCTCGAAAATCGATTCTCTGGGGTGCTGTAAAAAATATTGTCAGTCGCTGACGGTCATACTGCCAGTACGATTCTGTTACTTTCATGTCCAAATTATGAAGCTGGACAATCTCTCTGCACTTACAAACGACATTTCGCTCATCTTCAATTTTACGATTGAAATATCTCAAGTCTGCCTTGGTAGCCTTACGTAGCAACTGAAAAAAGTTGGGCTCAGCAGCAATATCCTTTTTATATTTTTCGGTGTTGTCGCAAAAATTCACCACTCTACCTAAATCAAAGCCGCCCTCGCATTCCACAACGACTAATTCATCATATCGCAAATCAAGCTTGTTTACGTTGATAAATAATTTTTTGTGGTTGCCTTTGAAAGCAACTTCGATATATTCAGCAAAATAGTGTTTAGAATACTTTTCGCCATTGCTAAGGAGGTAGTCAATTTGGGATAAACCGGATTTTGGGATGTCATTGATATACTCGAATTCTTTCAGATACCCATCACTTCTTGCTCCAAATGCTTCCAATTTGGATTTCGGGAATAAGGCATCGTCTAATTTATACGATATACCAACATCTATTATATTTATATGTGAAGTCATAACAAGTTTTCAAGATTTTATCTTGCATATCTATGTCAACAAATCTATCTATTAAAAGAAAATAATGTAAAAAAATGCATTTAACGTATGCAATTTAAACAATTATTCTCATTAAACAAGAAAAATTTCCCTTAATTTGAAAAACAATTTATAAAGTATCAATTGTGGATTTACATTCCGATGCACAAGCGCCATAGAAGCATCCACTTCTTCGATTGCTTTCAGTATATTTTTATCGCGGAAAGCACTGTCAAATTTGATGATTGTGAGCGCATCATCAGAATTGAATAAGTTCGCACCGCCGCCGTATCTATTGGCAGAAACGTCTCTCAACCAAAGTTGGAAAAGCTTCAAATCATTGAATAATTTATTTTTATCTTTCGTAGCGACAAGTTCCTCCACTGCGGCTGATAAGTTAAGCTGAAAATCTTTGCGTTTGAGACTTTGACGGAGCATATTCACCATAGCATTGCGAGATGCTGCCAAATCGGAGCTCTCAAATTGCAATGCTCGCACAGGCGAACCACCCGAAAACAATGATGCAGTATGAGCAGATTCTTCGTCGAATCCGTAATTTTCAATCAGTTCCTTTTTGATTTGCCCGGCTTCTACAGGTGAAAATTGCACTTTTCGGCAGCGAGACATTATCGTTGGCAACATTCCTTCAGCTTTCGATGATGTCAGAACTATCGTCACGTCGTTATGAGGCTCTTCCAAAGTTTTCAAGAAAGCATTTGCCGATTCTACATTCATTTCGTCTGCTCGGCTGACAAGTATGAATCTTCGTCCCGGGACACTATTTGAGAGCAAAAGTTTCCTTTTCACAAATCGTATGAATGATACACGAATGAAATTTGCACCCTTGATTTCCATTCTGTGATAATGATTTTCGGATTTCGACTGAAGTTCTCGCCTAACTTCGGCGAATTGCTCGTTGTCGAGCTTTTCAAATGGCGATTCACTATCTCCGGCTTTACCCGTTGGGAGCGAGAAAATCAATTCAAAGTTGGGATGGCTCAAATTATCGAATTGCTGACAACTTTTGCAAACTCCGCACGCATCTACCGTATTATCTTCATGAATTGCTTGCTTGCAATTCATCACTTTAGCAAATGCAATTGCCATTGCATCTTTACCGATTCCTTCCGGTCCCACAAAACAATAAGCATTTGCAATTGAATTATTTAGTATATCATTTTGCAATATTCTTTTGATTTTTTCGTGTCCGATTATTTTATTCCATGACATTGATATTCTACTCTGATTTGAAAATGAAAAATATTGTTAAACCCCATTTTTACTAATACACAAATATGGCAAAAAAAACTAATCCCGAAACCCCAGAACCAAAAATAAACAATACAGAATCAACTACAAAATCGAATGGTAAAAAAGTTGATGCTTACGAACGTATAATCAAAATTGACGTTCTACCGGAGCAAGTCGGCTCATCATGCCACCACGGACGTGGCGATGATTGCAGCGTTGACCGCAGAAAACTCGACCGTTCCGAACCGCCTCATATCTCTTTGAACTTAGACAAAGAGCATCTGATGAGAGCTTTGAAAAATATGATGCAATCACGCCATACTGACGAGAAGCATTTGACTCTTGTCAAACAAGGCAAATCATTCTTCCATATCGGTTGTAGTGGTCACGAAGCCACCCAAACAGCTATCGCATTTGCGATGGAATCCGGTAAAGACTGGGGATGGACATATTATCGTGATATGGCTTTTTCTTTCGGAATGGGTTTTAGCCTTAGGGATTATTTCTTGCTTGCATTACACAAAGCGGAAGACCCTGCAACTGGCGGCAGACAAATGCCCGGTCACTACGGTCACCCAAGGCTCAATCTACCAACTCAATCATCACCCACAGGCACTCAATTCCTCAATGCTACGGGTTGCGCCCTTGCTTCCAAAAAACTTGGCGCAGATGAAGTAACTTACGTAGCATCCGGCGAAGGAACTACAAGTCAAGGTGAATTTTACGAAGCAGTCAATTGGGCTACTCGCGAAAAATTACCTGTGATGTTCCATATTCAGGACAACGGCTACGCAATTTCCGTTCCCAAAGCAGACCAATCTATGGGTGGAAGCGTGGTTTATTCATTCTGCTGCTATCCAAATTTGTTGATGAAAGAGTATGATGGAACTGACTATTTTGAATCGGTCAAGGCAGCTCGCGATGCAGTCGAATATATCAGAGCAGGTCGCGGTCCGGCACTTTTGCACGCAGTAGTCGAAAGATTGCTTCCGCACTCGTCGTCCGATGACCACAGAAAATATCGTTCCGAAGAGGAACTTGCTGCCGGAAAATCAAAACGGGATTGTATCGCAATTTTGTCCGACTATATGATTCACCACGAATTAACAACTTTGGACGAAATTGAAGCACTCCGCGCCGAAGTTATAAACGAAATTAATGAAGCTATCGCATGGGCAGAAGGACGCCCGGACGTAGTGGCAGAAGATTCTACTAAACATGTTTTTGCTGACGAATCAACACGATTGTTGGATTACGCTACCTCAGAACCCAAAGAGGGCAATCCTGCAGTGCTCGTTGACGCTGTCAATCATGCCATGATGGAAGAAATGAGGCTCAACGACAAAATGGTGATTTTCGGCGAAGACGTTGCCGACCCCAAAGGCGGAGTTTTTACCGCTACACGTGGGCTCAGCAATGAATACGGCGAAGAGCGCGTGTTCAATTCACCTCTTGCCGAAGCATCAATCGTTGGTGTGGCTCTCGGTTTAGCAGTTCGCGGATTCAAACCCGTCATCGAAATTCAGTTTGGTGATTACATTTGGCCCGCATTCATGCAATACAAAAATGAAGTTGCCACAATGCGCTTCCGTTCCAACGGTGGTTTCAAAGCGCCTGTAGTCACTCGCGTGGCTGTTGGCGGCTATATTCACGGCGGATTGTGCCACTCACAAAATATCGAAGCTATTTTTGCTCATATCCCGGGCATCATGATAGCTTACCCAAGCAATGCCGCAGATGCAAAGGGCTTGCTCAAAACTGCTTGCAGATTGGACGACCCCGTTATTTTCTGCGAACACAAGGGCATGTATCGTTTGCCATTTGCTCGTACAATCGAACCTGACGAAAATTATCTCATTCCGTTCGGAGTGGGTAAAACCGTCAAATCCGGCGATAGTGCTACTATTATCACTTATGGAATGGGTGTCAAAGATTCGGTCAATGCCGTAAAACGCTTCGAGAAGGAATTCGACAAAACTGTTGAAATCATTGATTTGCGTACAATTATTCCTTGGGACAAAGAGTTGGTGCTCGAATCAGTCAAACGCACCGGACGCGTCATGATAGTGCACGAAGACACAATGACAGCCGGATTCGGAGCCGAAATTTCGGCAACAATCTCCCAAAATGCTTTCCCGTGGCTCGATGCTCCGGTAATGCGTCTTGCAGCCAAAGATTCGCATATCCCATACGCCCCCGTTTACGAGGAGGACGTACTCCCCAACGAAAACAAGGTGCTGGACATGCTCAAGCAACTAATCGCCTTCTAAACAAAAAGCTCCGCAAATATGTGGAGCTTTTTTTTGTTGTGTTGTCCCAGTCGTCCGGTCAGTTGTTACAAAGACTCATATACAAAAGAATCTTTTATCTAATCAAATGACAAAGCCTGTCATGAAAAATGTTATATTTGTGAAATCTTACAAATTTGGAATTATATTTATGGAAAAATTATTTTGGATGTTATTTAAATCAGATACAGAAATGGAGTTGCAAAAAATAATTGACTCGGATCAACTAATGCAGAATCCAAAAAACTGGAGACCTTACGGCGAGAACAAAGGTAACTTTGGCACATTCGAAAGTCAACAAAATCATCCAGTACCAGCATTGATAGAGAAAATCACAAATTCTATTGATGCAATATTGATAAAAGAATGCAAACTAAAAGGAATTGACCCAAAATCATCTGAAGCGCCAAGGACTATGAGCAAAGCTGTTGAAATGTTTTATAATGTAAAAGATGGTGAAATTGGGGAATTAACTCAAACTGAAAGAAGAAAACTTGCGGAAAACATTCAAATTCTAGCTGTTGGAGATAAAGTTCAACCTTCGATTATTATTTATGATTGTGGCGAAGGGCAAACTCCAGAAAATTTTGAAAGCACCTTTTTAACTCTACACAAAAACAATAAAATTGATATTCATTTTGTGCAAGGGAAATACTGTATGGGCTCAACCGGAGCTGTTGTATTCTGCGGTAACAACAAGTATCAATTAATTGGTTCAAAGAGGTTTGGAAAATTTGATAATATTGATTCAGAATTCGGATTTACTATAGTAAGAAGACATCCATTATCAAAGGACGAAGAATTTGATTTTGGAAAATCTTCTTGGTACGAATACTTTTGTCCAAATAGTCAAATACCTTCTTTTAAAATTGATGAATTAGATTTAGGTTTATATAATCGAAAATTTGATTATGGTAGTATTGTTAAACTTTATTCATACCAGCTACCTAAGGGTTTAGGTTCTGATATAACTTTGGATTTGTGGCGTGATTTAAATCAATATATGTTTCATTTACCCTTGCCAGTATCAGTCTATGAAAAAAGAGATTATGCAGGAAAAACTCCAAGTAAGGTCGTATTAGGAAATCGAACAAGGATTTCAATTGACAGTAGAGATCAAATTGAGACCTCCATTTCATTTACTATCCCACTTGAAAAAGGATTAGGAGACATTCCAATTGAAGTTATTATCTTCAAAGCTAATGTTGAGCACAAGGAGTTTATTAAAAACAAATCTTTAATTTTTACACTCAACGGGCAGGTACACGGTTTTGAAGGTCAATCGTTTATTTCACAAGACCTTGGTTTTTCTTTACTAAAAAAGCATACATTAATTCACGTTGATTGTACAAAAATACCTACAACTATCAGACAAGACATTTTGATGTCTAATAGAACTCATTTGAAACAAGGCCCTAAAACCGAGATACTACGTGATGCAATTATTGATGTTCTCAAAAAAAGTACTGCTCTCAAACAAATAAATAACGATAGGAAAAACGCTTTATTACACGATACGGAATCTGATAAAGAACTTGTAGAAAATTTACTTTCTAAACTTCCGGTTGACAAAGATGTTTTGAATTTGTTAAGAAGAGACGGCTCTCTATATTTCCTAGAAAAACAAGGGCATAAAATTAAAAACGATCCAGATAAAAAACAGGTACAAAAAAAACTAAATAGATTCCCTTCCATTTTTAAGATAAACTTAAAACAAAATACAGAAGGTAAACCTTATAAAACTGTTCCAATAAATCATCACGGAAAAATTGAAATCGAAACTGATGTTGAAAATGATTACTTATTTAGACCTTCAGAAAAAGGAATATTTGCAATTGAAGTATTGCAAAAAAGAAATCAAACTGAGAAACCTGTTACTCCAACCCCTAATCCAAATCCTAATGAATCGACTGATATCCTTACAATAAACCGAGAAGGTCCTGTTGATGGGACAATTAAGCTATTGATTAAACCTAATGCAAAAGCAAAAGTTGGAGATGAAGTAGAAATACGTGCAACTCTTTCAACACCAGGTCATGAACTAGAGTGTGTTTTTCAAGTCAAAGTTGACAATGAGCTAAGTAAACCAGAGCAAAAAGAGCCCAAAAAAACAGAAACCTTTCCCAATCTTCCTAATCCACAAAAAGCATTTGAACACCCAATTGATGGCAAAGGAATAGCTTGGAATGATCCAAACTTAAATTGGAATGGATCCGACATTGTAAAAGTAGTTACATCAAAAGATGAGGATGAATTTATGGTTGAAGGTATAATTGTTAACATGGACTCGTTCGCATTAAAGAGCTTTCTATCTAAAAACCGTATCAATAGTGAATCAGATATTAAATATTCAAAAGACAAATATTTCCTCTCAATTTACCTACATTCATTATTCTTATTTAGTATTCTACAAAAAATGAAAAAAGATGATGATAAACTTCAGTCAATTGAAATTGACGATTTTATTTCTAATATGATCAAACCTTACGCTAGTTTCTTAATGTACGAAAATCACCATCTAACGAAACTTGCATTTGATGACTAATTGTCAAACATTATTGCCACCTTTACCCCAAACCCTTCCTTCCGTCTTCAGCAAAATGGTACCTAAATCCTGACATCAAAAAAAAAAGCCCCTATTCCGGGGCTTTCTTTTGTAGAATCAATTGCGTGAATTAATCTTCGGGATAGAGGATGAATTCTTTCCATTGGCTCATGTCGAGATATTTGTTGGCTGCGGATTTGACGTCTGCCAAAGTTATTGAGTCAACGTATTTTTGGTAGTTCACAACGTAGTCGAAATCTTCTTTGTTGAATGTATAGTTGTAAAGCACATTCATCCAATAGCCGTTGTCTTTGAGTCTGATTTCGTGCTCGCGTTTCATGATTTCTTTTGCATTTTCTACGTATGATTCTTCGAGTTTGCCTTCTTTGAAATCAGTGATGACGCGTTTGATTTCTGTGATTAGCTCTTCAGTACGTTCTATGGAAGTGCCAAAAACGATATTGACTTTGTAGCTCGGTTTCGGGTATTGATTGATTTGTGGAAATGCTCCGATACCGTAAACTCCGCCTAAGTCTTCGCGAATAACTTCTCTCAATCTGACGCTCAAAATTTCCATCATCGAAGTGAGTGCATGAATATTCTTGCGATTGTAATCAAAGTCGCCGTTGATAATCAGTCTGACTGATGTCTTGGGTTCGATTCCTTTGTAGATGTTCTTGCGGAAGCTACCTTTTGGTGCTTTGATTCCGACATCTTTCCATTTGTCGGCTTTTCCGGATGACGGCAAGCTTGCAATGTAAGTTCTGATATAGTCCTCGAGTTCTACTTCGTCATAGTTACCCACAAAGAAGAATGTGAAGTCTGATGCATCCGAGAATCTTTGTTTGTAAAATTCATATGATTTTGCCAAATCAATATCGCTCAAAGTAGCTTCAGTCATTGGCATAGCACGTTTGTGGTAACCGCCCATGACAGCAGAAATCGAATCATTGAATACGCTGTTCGGGTTTGATTGCGAGTTGCGAATGAATTCGCCCATACGACTTGTGAATGATTTGTATGCGTCTTCGTCTTTGCGTGGTTGAGTGAAGTATAGGTGAATTAATTGGAACATTGTTTCAGTATCGCGTGGCACACATCCGCCGTAAAATCCTTCAGTCAATTCTCCGATTGCAGGGCTGACGCTGACTTGTTTGCCTGAAAGCATTTTTTCTAAAGTTGATTGGTTGAATTCGCCAATGCCGGATTCGCCAATAATACTGGAAGTCAATTGTGCAGAGTTGAAATCAGCATCAGAAGCGACAGAAGTCCCGCCGGTGCTGAAAGCACGCATCATAATTTGGTCATTTTTGAAATCTGTCTTTTTAGCCATTACTGTAACGCCATTCGAGAGTTTGTACTCTTTGACACCCATGTTTTTGATTTCTTTAGTTGATGTGATTTTGCCGGCTGTGGGAATATTCGCCATCAAAGGTTTGCTAAGGTCGTCTTCTTCCATAGCTGCGATATCCATGTTTTTGACTTTGTTATATACAGCCAATAATTCATCTTTTGTTGGGACAACTTCATCTTTACCGGAAAATGATGCCATTATTACAAGCCCTTCATCGGTAATGTAGTTTTTATAATATTGATTCAATTCTTCGATACTCATAGCATTTAAGAAGTCTTTTGTCATTTGGTTTTCTAATTCGATTCCCGGTACACTTTCGCCTTCGTAGAAGTGGCGGAATAATTCACGGGCAAACGCAGCTGATTCGGTTTTGTCCTTTTCGTTCAAAGCTGATTCCATTGATGCCAACATTTGTGATTTTGCTCTTGCAAATTCTCAGTTAGTTACTCCATTACGGAATGCACGGAATGCTTCGATTAGGAATTCTTCGTAACCTAACAAAAAGTTTTCTTTCTTAGGAACAGCAATTATTGTAGTTGCATTGATATTACCCAATGGGAATCTAGAATGACTTGCCATACCAAAAAGAAGTTTGCTGTCGGGTTTGCGTGAATATTCTTGCATACGTTCAGTAAACACATTGGTAAATACACCATCCATAAGGTTTTCTTTGTATTCACCATAAGTGCCGCGTTGGCGTTCAGGGTGTTTGTAAATCATTTGTATGGAAGAAAATTGATTTTCGGGGTCAACTGCAATACTTACTTTTGTATCTCTATGAATCGGGAACGTGTTTTCTTCTCTGACGCGCGGATTAGCCGGATTTTTGACGTCGCTGAAATTTTGGATAATTTTCTTTTCCATCATAGCAACATCGAAGTCGCCAACCGCAATAATTGCTGCCAAATTCGGGCGGTACCAATCTTTGTAGTAACGAACGAATACTTCTCTTGGAGCGTTACGTAATATAGTAGTATCGCCAATGATGTCTCTTGCCGGATATTTTGTTCCAAAAGCAAGAGCCGGCATGTGTTGGCGGAATGTACGAGTTTGAGCATTATTTCTAACTCTGTATTCCTCGATTACTACACCACGTTCTTTGTCAATTTCTTCAGGGTCGAACGATACGTTAGAAAGCCAATCTTCGAGTACAAGTAAGCCTTTGTCCAACAACCCATCTTTGTCCAATGGAATTGTCAACATGTAGTATGTCCTGTCGTAAGCAGTGTTTGCATTGATATCTGCACCAAAACGAACACCTGTTGATTCCAAAAATTTAATCAAATCATTTTTTGGAAAGTTCTTAGTTCCGTTGAAACACATGTGTTCTATGAAGTGAGCCAATCCATTTTGGTCGTCATCTTCTTGGAGTGAACCTCCCAATACGACAAGTTGAAGTTCGGCACGATTTTCAGGCTTTTTGTTATTCATTATAAAATAAGTCAAGCCATTATCGAGTACACCTTGTTTAACTGCAGGATTCATAGGGATTGGACTATTGAGAGCGTAGCCCGAAGCGGATTTTTGAGCACTTGCAACTGAGATTATCGCAAGAATCATAATAAGAGAGGAGATAAAAACTTTTAGTTTTCTCATATTTACACCAATTTGTTAATTTGAAACATTAATTTATAGTATTACGAATTTTGTAAAACTTTGTTTCGTAAATTTAATGAATATTTTGATTTAATCTACTCATTTGTCGCAAAATACTATGATTGGATTAGCGTCATATGGGAAATTAATTCTTTCTTACGAAGGGATTGTTTTTTGTTTTTAGAAAATCATTGGAATTGATATGTATAAGGCACTGCCTGAAAAGTTCACGTATCCTCAACTCGAAGAAGAAGTGTTGAAATATTGGGACGACAATAAAATATTCGACAAATCGCTGGAATGGCGGGAGTCCAACCCTTACTACAGCTTTTACGAGGGTCCTCCGACGGTGAACGGCAAACCCGGTGTGCACCATCTAATCGCTCGCGCCATCAAAGATACTATTTGCCGCTACAAAACTATGCAAGGATTTTATGTTCGACGTCAAGCCGGATGGGATACTCATGGGCTACCGGTCGAAATTGCAATGGAAAAAGAATTAGGATTGAAAGACAAATCTGATATTGAAAAATTTGGAATCGAAAAATTCAACAAAGAATGCAAAGCATTAGTCTATAAAAATATCGAAATGGATGATGGTTGGAGCTATCTCACCAAACGAATGGGATATTGGGTGGACCTCGACCAAGCATACATCACTTGCACTAATAACTATATCGAATCTTTGTGGTGGGCTTTAAAGCAATTCTACGAAAAAGGATATATTTATCGCGGTTTCAAAGTTGTGCCGCAATCCCCAACAATCGAAACTCCACTTAGCTCGCATGAGCTATCCTTGGGCTATAAAGATGTCCAAGACCCGAATTGCTATTTAAAATTGAAAATTGTAAATGCCTCAAAACCAAGTCTTGCTAATGCACAGATTATGGTGTGGACGACTACTCCATGGACTTTGCTCGCAAACGTGGCACTTGCTGTTGGCAAGGACATTGACTACGTTCATGTGCGTAACATTCGCAAACAAAAAGAAGATGTTTTGGTTGATGAGTTGATTCTTGCCAAAGCCAGATTAAATGTATTAGAAGGGGAAGTTGAAATTCTTGATGAATTCAAAGGCTCCGAGCTAATTGGTACTGTTTATGAGCAAATTTTCCCTTATGTCAATATTGATAGAAGCGAATTTCCTAATGCACTAACCGTGCTTCCGGGCGATTTTGTTTCTACCGAAGACGGTTCGGGTATCGTTCACCTTGCTCCTGCATTTGGTGAAGATGACTATCAAATGTCAAAAACGCATAAATTGCCTTTTGCTCAACCGGTAACTCCCAACGGACATTTTACCGAAGATATGGGACCATTTGCCGGTAGAGCTATCAAGACTTTTGTTTATAAAGAACACACTGAAGAAGGCTCTGACAAGGACATTATTATTGCACTCAAATATGCCGATAAAATTTATCGTTCGACCAATGATTACGTCCATAGCTATCCGCATTGCTGGCGGACAGGCAACCCGATTATGTATTATGCTCGTGAATCGTGGTTTATCAAATCGCCCGAATACAAGCAGCAAATGGTTGACCGCAACAAGGAAATCAATTGGCAACCACCCGAAATTGGCAGCGGAAGATTCGGAAATTGGCTTGAAGATGTCAAAGAATGGTCACTGTCGCGAGACAGATACTGGGGAACGCCACTTCCGATTTGGGTAAATGAAAACGACAAAAGCGATTATTTCGCAGTTGGTTCGATTGCCGAATTGAATGAAGGCAAATACGAAATGCCTGACGGTAAGCGTGTTTCTTTAGACCAATCCGGACAAGAAATTGATTTGCACCGCCCATTTGTTGATAGTGTTGTCTTCGAGAAGAACGGCACTACATATCGCAGAGTTCATGAAGTGATTGATGTTTGGTTCGATTCAGGTGCTATGCCTTTTGCCCAATTGCATTATCCTTTTGAAAATAAAGATATTTTCGACAAAATTTTCCCAGGCGATTTTATTGCCGAAGGAATTGACCAAACAAGAGGCTGGTTCTATACTTTGCATAATATTGCTGTCGCATTATTCGACAAACCGGCATTCAAAAATATTGTTGTCAATGAATTGATATTGGATAAAAATGGCGTCAAAATGTCCAAAAGACTCGGCAATACCGTTGACCCGTTTGTTCTGATGAACAATTATGGTGCCGATGCCGTCAGATGGTATTTGTTCACTAATAATCCACCATGGAAAACTACAAAATTCAACGAAGAAGACATCGCCAAAACTGTGATTTCCGATTTCTTGCGCTCCTTGACTAATACTTATGCCTTTTTTGCACTTTATTCGAATATTGATGAATTTGACGGCAGCGAATCTTTCATTGAAGTGCAGGAACGCCCGGAAATTGACAGATGGATTATCTCGCGTCTAAATACTTTAGTCAAAGAATATCGCTTTTTGATGGACAATTACGAAATGACCAAAGCGCCCCGCGCCTTGCAAGCTTTTGTTATTGACGAATTATCAAACTGGTACATCAGACGCAATAGACGCAGATTCTGGAAAGGCGAAAAAGATGCCGATAAAATCGCAGCGTACCAAACTTTGCGTGAAGTCCTGGTGACTATTGCAAAATTGATGTCACCTGTAGCGCCGTTCATTAGCGAGTATTTGTACTTGAGATTACGTGCTGATGCTGACCCAATCTCGGTGCATTTGAATGATTTGCCTGAAGTAAAAGAAGAGTTGATTGAAACAGACTTGGAAACAAGAATGAATGCTGCTCAAATAATTACTTCGCTTGCAAGATTCTTACGCGAGAAAGCAAATATTAGAGTACGTCAACCATTACGCAGGATTCTTATTCCGGTGAATTCGCCTCAGCAACGACGAGATATTCAGTCAGTTGAGAGCATTATCAAAGAAGAAATCAATATTAAAGCTATAGAATACGTTTCAGCCGAGGAAACAAGTATCGTCAAAAAATCGGCGAAACCGAATTTCAAAGTCATTGGTAAGAAATTTGGCAAACAAGTTCAATTTGTTGCAAATTCAATCAAGGCTTTGACTGATGATGAAATCAAAGAATTGGAACATAATAACAAACTTGCAATTCAAACTGAAGCCGGAACTTTTGAAATCGTGACTGAAGATGTTGAAATCATCAGCCAAGATATTGAAGGTTGGTTAGTCGCATCGGAAAGTAATCTTACCGTTGCGATTGATACAACTCTTGACGAAGAATTGATTTTCGAAGGATTATCTCGCGAATTTGTAAGCAAAATTCAAAAGATTCGAAAGGACAGTGGCTTTGAAGTGACTGATAGAATCATAATCGGCTACAACTCGAGCGATGAAATTCGTAAAGCGGTCGAAATGAAAATGGATTATATTCTCGGTGAGACATTAGCCGATAGTATCAGCTTTGATGCAGTTACTGACGGATATGACGATGTAGAAATTCTTGATGAAATGATTAAAATCATAATAAAAAGAGCAAATAAATAAAATAGTTCTTGTTTATTAGAGCACAATATCTTAATATTGCCAAATTATTTTCTGCAATATGTAATAATATGCTTTTGGAATTCAAACAATTTTTGGAGTTTTATAATGGCAAAGAAAAATACAAAAACTGACAATCTTGCAACTAAAGAGATTGCGACTGATAAAAAGACAATCAATAAAGTGAAAACTGAAGTTGCTAATAAAAGTGTTGCATCCAAGAAGGATGTAGTTAAATCAAGTTCTGCAACCAAAGCAGCCGCAAAGCCCGTAGCTAAAAAAGAAGTTGCAAAAGCAGCTCCAAAAGCAGCTCCAAAAGCAGCAGCGAAGCCCGTAGCCAAAAAAGAAGTTGCAAAAGCAGCTCCAAAAGCAACAGCGAAGCCCGTTGCTAATAAGGAAGTGGCAAAGCCTGCTCCAAAAGCAGCAGCAAAACCCGTAGCTAAGAAAGAAGTAGCAAAGCCTGCACCAAAAGCAGCTGCAAAACCCGTAGCTAAGAAAGAGGTTGCAAAGCCTGCTCCAAAAGCAGCAGCAAAACCCGTAGCTAAGAAAGAAGTGGCAAAGCCTGCTCCAAAAGCAGCAGCAAAACCCGTAGCTAAGAAAGAAGTGGCAAAGCCTGCTCCAAAAGCAGCCGCAAAGCCCGTAGCTAAGAAGGAAGTGGCAAAGCCTGCTCCAAAAGCAGCCGCAAAGCCTATAGCTAAGAAGGAAGTAGCAAAGCCTGCTCCAAAAGCAGCCGCAAAGCCTGTTGCAAAGAAAGAAGTTGCAAAGCCTGCACCAAAAGCAGCTGCAAAGCCTGTTGCAAAGAAAGAAGTTGCAAAGCCTGCACCAAAAGCCACGGCAAAACCCGTAGCTAATAAAGAAGAAAAACCTGTAGCCAAAGAAACAGCTGCTAAAAGCACTGCTAAAAAAACTACTAAAGTTGCAGCCAAAAAAGTAGCACCAAAAGCTACTAAGTCAATTGTTTCGATTCCATCAAAAGCAAAGCAAGCTGAAGTCGTTGAAATGACTGAAGCTGAAAAAAAAGCAGAAGCGAAAAAGAAAGCAAAAAAGAATTTAGTTGACGAAGGCGGCGAACACACTTTAACTTATGTTAGAGAGAAACCTGAAGAAATCGGCGCCTTTGCACCAGCCGTTACTGTTCGCTATTCAGATGATGATTTGGCAATGTTCGAAAGTGTTGTTAATCAATCCAAAGCAGAAGCTTTGGATGAAATGCGTATGTTGAAGGAAAGGCTTGATGATTTGACAAGTTTTGATATGGCTGAAGAAAGTATGATTTACTCCATGCATATGGCTGAACAAGGCTCGGAAGCTCAAGAGAAAGAGAAAACATACTCGCAAATCCAAAGAATTCACGAATATATCAAAAAACTCGATGAAGCTTTGGATAGAATCCGCAACAAATCATATGGTATTTGCCGCGTTTGTAACTGCCTAATCGCCAAAGAGCGTTTGCTTGCTGTTCCGGTTACAACATTGTCTGCATCTTATAAGATTCACCAAAGATGCCCCGAAGACGGATTCGACAAAATCGAGCCGGTTAAGAACCAAGCATAATATTGAATCATAAATAAAAATCGTAGCTGTCCACAAGGGCAGCTTTTTTTTTGTGGTTCGGTATGTAGGGACAGAACAGCGTTCTGTCCAAAACATAGCCCATGAATTTATTCGTGGGTAAAGAAAATGACATTGTAGATGTGATTAATTCATCCGATGACTCAAAGTTCACAAGTGTGGCACTTTTGTTAGAGATAATTCATCTGTTGATTCCAAGTCATCGGTTGAATATTGAACCTGAAATGTAGGGACAGAACAGCGTTCTGTCCAAAACATAGGTGGCTGTCCCAAAAGGGCAGCCTTTTTTTTTACTGTACAGTCAGTTGTTCCAAAGTTAGTGTATCATCTTTGTTACAACTAACGACTATACTACTGATTTATCCCTATCCGTAATTTATAACAACTGACGGGACATGAATTATTTTTCGATATTTTGCTCAATTTGAAACTTTTTGATATATGTTTCCGTATCATCTCAGTATTTAATAATTTCTTAACATGAGGTTTTATAATGAAAAAATTTGTATTTGTCACGCTTGTATTATTCTTTATTGTTTGTATGAAGACTTTTTCCAACGATAGACAGGAAACGCTTTTTGGTGGCGATTCAGTCACTTGGGGTGGTTTTGGTGCTCCGGAATTCAAATTGTCCGAAGTGAACGGCGAATTTGCTTTGTATCTTGGCGGACGCGGTGGTGTTATTATCAATAATAGCTTTATTATCGGTTTAGCCGGCTATGGAGTGGTCACAAGCCACGAATTGGAAAATTATCATATCTCAGGTTATGCAGATTCGAGCGCTTATTTGCGAGTTGGATACGGTGGACTTTATCTCGGATATACCATTAATCCCCATAAAGTGGTTCATATCACAACCGGTCTGATTATTGGCGGCGGTGGCGCATTATACACCAGAGCTTATGCACATCATGAAGATGATTATGAATCTCGGAACAAGCAAAAGTTCACATACGAAAGCTCGCCGTTTATGGTTATTGAGCCATCAATTGGTGCAGAGCTCAATATTACAAAATTTATGCGTTTTGAAGTGGGAGCTTCCTATAAAATAATATCATATGTAGAACTGCCCGTAACAAAAAATAGCGATATTTCAGGTTTATCGGGTTATATAACATTCAAATTCGGTAAATTCTAAATCTCTACTTATAGCAACAGTCTATATTGAAAATGCCTCGATGAAGAGGTTCCCAAGACTCATACGTTGATTTTTTCGCGTATGAGTTTTTTTATTTGTTAAAATTTTTTATGTACCGTTGTGGAATGCAATATTACTGAATTTTCAATTCAATATTATAAATTTCCAAGCGTAACTATAATTATTTTACAACATATTTATGGATAGATTATGAAAGAAGAACAAATAGATTGGACATCGTTCCGCAAGAGAATTTTTATTGCAAAGCCAATGGATGAGCTTTATTCTGCATGGGCAACCAAACTCCAAATCGAATCGTGGTTCCTGGAAAAAGCAGATTATTACGCTCCGGAAGATAGAATCCGTCGTGCTGATGAGCTAATTCAAAAAGGGGACAAATACCTTTGGAAATGGAATAATTGGGACTTAGCCGAAGAAGGTGAGATTTTGGAGGCTAATGGGATAGACTCAATTTCATTCACTTTCGGCAAAGGTGGTAATGTACACATTTATTTGCACAAATTAGACAATGGCACAGAAGTATTATTGATACAAGATAATATCCCAACCGACGAAGTCAGCAAATTGAATTATTATGTCGAATGCAGCACCGGTTGGACATTTTGGCTTGCGAATTTAAAAGCTTGGTTGGAACATGGCATTACACTAAACGCAGTTGGAATTGCCCATTCTGATACTAAGGATTTGGTCAATAGTTGATGGGATTTTTCAATAATATTTTTTAAAAAGGGTTGGTTTTTTGCAACAATTCATTGTGAACAAAAATTAGGAATAAATATGTTTATTGAATACAAAAAAAATGTCGAAGATACATTTAAGGATCTGCAACTGCTTTTCGACGATGAAGTAAGCATAAGACATAATCCTAAGAAGTGGACTAAGAAAGAAATTCTTGGACATCTTTGCGATTCGGCTATTAATAATTATTACCGATTTATGCACTTGCAAAATGCAAAGGAGCCATTTGAAATCATTGAATACAAACAACGCACTTGGGTTGATTATGCTGACTATCAAAACAGAAATTGGGATGATATTTGTTCTTTCTGGTATCTCTTGAATTCTTCGATTATTACAATACTCCAGAATTCGTATAGTTCAAATTCCTCAAAATCTGTAATTATTGAAGGTGAAGTTAAAACCTTCGAATTTCTGGTCGAAGATTATTATGTTCATATGAACCATCACTTGAAACAGATATTTACCAATACATAGACTCAGTATGAAGCTGAATTTTCAAGTAAAATTATGATTAAAACTATCAGATTCGACACTAAACTGGGTGAAATGTTAGCCTGTGCTACTGCTGACGGGCTGTGTCTATTAGAATTTACTGACCGCAGAATACTTGAGTGGGAATTTAAAGATATATCCAAAAGGTTGAATGATGCGATTGAACCCGGTGAAAATGAACACCTCAAACAAATCCGCGCTGAAATAGCTGAATATATGGAAGGAAAACGGAAGCATTTCAATGTCCCTTTAGTGCCTCTCGGTACTGAATTCCAACAATCGGTTTGGAAGGTTTTGCAAAAAATTCCATATGGTGATACTTGGAGTTATCTACAACTTGCCAATAAAATTAGCAACCCGAATGCAGTCAGAGCAGTTGCCTCTGCAAATGGTTTTAACAAGATTGGGATTGTAATTCCTTGCCATCGAGTTCTTGGTAGCAATGGGAAATTGATAGGCTATGGTGGAGGATTGGAACGCAAGAAATGGCTTCTGGATTTAGAATCTCACAATGCTTTATTCTAATTTTTGCCCATATCGTTCTTTTCCTAATAAACTTAAACTAAACAATATCTTTTATCGTTGAAAAATCATCCAAGCAATAATTAGGAGTATTTGTTGGAAATCAGAAAAGCAAACATCAGTGATTTGGGTGCAATAACCGAAATTTATAATCAGGCAATACTCACCAAGAATGCGACTGCTGATATATTTCCTATAGAAGCTAATAGTCGCGTTGATTGGTTCAATGAACATACACCCGATAAGTACCCGATTTTTGTCGCTGTTATCGAGAATCAAGTCGTAGGTTGGATTTCGCTAAGTCCATACAGAAAGGGTAGAGCGGCATTGCGTTACACAGCTGAAGTTAGCTACTACCTTCATGCCGATTTTCAGGGTCGCAAAATTGGCAGCCAATTGTTAGAATTTGTGATAAACGAATGTCCGAAATATCAAATCAAAACATTATTTTCAATCATACTCGAGCATAATATCGTTAGTATCAAATTAATGAAAAAATTCGGCTTTGAGCAATGGGCTTATTTGCCGAATGTGGCAGATTTCGATGGTGTGGAATATGGGCAAGTTTATTATGGAAGAAGAGTTTGTGATTAGATAAATATTAGTAGCAATAATAAACTATTTTCTTTATTGTTTCGTTTGGGCGAATATATTTATTTTATTTCATTTTTAGCTACGAAATGATTAAGACTATAATTACCCTGATACTGTTTATCTCTGCTTTTGTTGCCATTAGGTCGCAAACCGTGAACCCAAATTACGATTCTACATTGGCAAAATCATTACAGGCTGATGATTACGGTATGAAATCATACATTCTGGCTATACTGAAATCCGGTCCCAACAAATCAGCTGATAAAGCTATAATTGATAGTTGCTTCAGAGGGCACATGAGTAACATCAAACGCTTGGTTGCCGAAGAAAAATTAATCGTTGCCGGACCTCTCGGCAAAAATGAAAATTCGTATCGCGGTATATTTATTCTCAATGTTCAATCAATCAAAGAAGCCGAAGATTTGCTCCAAACTGACCCTGCAATCAAGGAAAAGTTATTGGAAGCTGATTTGTATAAATGGTATGGTTCGGCGGCGTTGCCCAAATATCTCGAATCTTCCGACAAAATTTGGAAACTTAGTCCCTAATTTCATTTTTCATTTATTAATATTGGAATATGTATATGTCAATTCAAGTAAACCCGGTAAATTGGTTCGAAATTTACGTTCAAGATATTAACAGAGCTCAACATTTTTATCAAACTGTTTTAAATGTAGAGATGATGAATTTAGACGTCCCATCGGAAAGTGACGAAGTATTTAAAATGGTTTCTTTCCCGTATGAAGAAAATGGTCCCAATGCGACCGGTGCACTTGTCCAATTTGCGGGTGTCCCTTCGGGTAGTAATAGCACTTTGGTTTATTTCGATTGCGAAGATTGTGCTACCGAGCAAAGCCGTGTCGAAAGTGCAGGCGGTAAAATTATTAAAGAAAAATTTGCAATTGGAATGTATGGATTTTGTGCTATTTGTCTGGATACCGAAGGAAATGCTTTCGGCTTACACTCAATGAAATAATTTTTTGGGAGCTTCAATGAATAATTATAAAATTGAATTGAAATGGGCAATCATTTATTGTGTGTTAGTGCTTTTGTGGATGACAATGGAAGTATTGCTTGGGCTGCATGGCGAGCATATAGACTTACACTTGGTTACAACCATGTTCTTCTTGGTGCCGATGATAATTTTATACATTTTCGCATTGCTCGACAAAAAGAAAAATTATTACGACGGTAATATGACTTATATGAAAGGTTTTGCTACCGTAGTTATTATTACAGTGATTATTGTTCTTCTCAGCCCTCTTACTCAATACATTACATCCGAATTCATTACACCGGATTTCTTCAACAATGCTATTGAATACGCAACTTCTACAGCTCAGATGACTCATGAGCAAGCTCAAGCACACTTTAATTTGACAAACTATATGATTCAGGGCTTTTTCGGTTCATTAGTCGTTGGTGTATTGTTTAGTGCTATAATTGCTATTTTCATACGTACAAAATCAGATAAATATGTTCAAAAAGTATCTGACAATTAATCATTTTTTAAACTCTTTTAGGAATTTTTGATATGACTGTAATAAACGTTTACCTTAACTTTAAGGGTAATTGCGAAGAAGCTTTCAATTTCTATAAATCAGTTCTTGGCGGCGAATTTTCTTATGTCGGCAGATTCGGTGAAATGCCGCCACAGGAAGGAATGCCACCAATGCCACCCGAAATGGCTAATCAAATAATGCACATTTCATTACCTATTAGCAAGGAAACAATCTTGATGGGTAGCGACACAGCTGGTGAATGGGCTCCACAATTTTTGCAAGGCAATAATTTCTCTGTTTCAATCGATACCGATAGCAAAGACAATGCAGACCGCTTATTCAATGGGCTTTCAGCCGGTGGACAAGTGATAATGCCAATGGCAGATGTTTTTTGGGGCTCTTATTTCGGTATGTTCACTGACAAATTCGGCGTGAATTGGATGGTAAGTTACAGTACGGAATAAAGTGACATTTGATAGCTTGCCTCATATTTTTTCAAGCAAAAGTGCATTTTGTAAAAGTGCACTTTTTTTATGCTATGCAATGTCCGCTGCGAATTGAAATTGAGAAATTTTCATTTTTTATTCTTTATGAAAATACTCATAGAGCATGATTTGAGCACCTCAAATCTAATATCTGTTCATTCTGAATAAACTAATACATATTTTACTTCGTTTGAAAATTATATGTATCGTTTGTTAGATTAAATTCGGTGCAAATTTATTTGTTTGAAAAATTTGAATATTGGAATAATCGGGATTAATTATGATAGCATTACTAGCTTATAATGAGAACAGAACAAGTACCCCAGCCTGATGAGTTTAATTGATATTTGCATTTTCATTGTTTACTTCGCCTTAATGCTCGGAGTAGGCATCTATTTCTTCAAAAAGAACAAAAACGTCGAAGACTACTATGTAGGCGGTCGCTCACTTGGCAGTTGGCATATTGGCTTATCCGTAGTCGCCACAGATGTTGGTGGTGGCTTTTCAATCGGACTTGGCGGATTAGGCTTTACGATTGGTTTAGCAGGCTCGTGGATGCTTTTTACCGGATTAATCGGTGCATGGCTTAGTGCAATTTTCTTAATTCCAATCATTAGCAAAATTTCTACCAAACATAAATTTTTCACTCTACCACAGATTTTCGAGCATTTTTACAACAGTAAGGTTGCATTGATTGCCGGAATAATTTCTGCCATCGGATATATCGGCTTTACAAGTTCCCAATTGTTAGCCGGTGCAAAATTAGCTTCTGCAACATTTGTCGAAATTGATTTGGTAACTGCCCTTATAATTATGGGAGTTATTGCCGTTGTTTACACAGGGATTGGCGGCTTGAAAGCTGTGATTTATACCGATACAATTCAATGGATTATCCTTATGTCCGGATTGATTTTAATCGGAATCCCGATTGCATATAATGCTATTGGTGGATTTGATGCAATTAGAGCAACTCTCGGTGGGGAATTTTTGTCATTTTCAAATGTTACCTGGCAACAGATTGTTAATTGGGGAGTTACAATTATCCCGATTTGGTTTGTCGGGATGACATTATACCAAAGGATATTTGCCTCCAGAAGCGAAAAAGAGGCTAAGAAAGCTTGGTTTATAGCCGGGTTATTCGAATGGCCCATAATGGCGTTTATGGGTGTGACGCTTGGATTATTTTCTCGAGTCGCATTCGAAAACGGGATGTTTGCCGAACTTGGCTATGCGGCAGGCTCCGTAATGGATGCCGAGATGGGATTGCCGGTGTTGTTGAACACAGTTTTGCCGGTCGGGCTTTTGGGCATTATGCTGTCAGCGTATTTTTCAGCCATATTATCAACTGCCGATAGCTGTCTAATGGCGGCTTCCGGGAATGTTCAAACTGATATTTTAGGCAAACTCTTCAAGTTTAAAACTGACACGAAATCGCATTTGCGTTCTTCACAATTTATTACGATTGGAATCGGTGTGTTGGCTTTGTTGCTTGCATCGGTGATGACAAATGTGCTTGAATTAATGCTTTATTCTTATGCTTTTATGGTGTCGGGATTGTTTGTTCCTATTTTAGTTGGATTATACGGAAGTAAACCAAACCCTAACGCAGCAATTGCGGCAATGATTCTTGGTGGAAGCACGACTGTAGCATTGGTAATTGCAAATATCAAGTTACCATTCGATTTAGATGCCAATATTTTCGGGATTCTAACTTCAGCTATTATATATTTTGGGGTGGATTCTCTTTATAAAAATAATAATGAAAAATAAAAAAATAACAGACTTGAGACATTGGCTTCACAAGCATCCTGAACTTTCACACAAGGAATTCCAAACTGTTGAGCGAATTTCCGATTTTATAAATGCAGCCTCGCCCGATGAAATTATTTCACTTGGCTCCACAGGGAAAGCATTCGTATTCAATGGTAAGGAAAAGGGCAAAACCCTGATGTTCAGAGCCGAACTCGATGCCTTGCCAATATCTGAAGAATCATCGCTTGAGTATGCCTCACAAAATTCCAATGTTGCACATTCTTGCGGGCATGACGGACACATGGCTATAGTTGCCGGGCTTGCTTTGAAAATCGCAGAAAAAAGACCCGAAAAGGGGAGAGTTATCTTGCTTTTTCAGCCTGCAGAAGAAGTTGGTGAAGGTGCTCGTGAAATCGTCAATGACCCTGCTTTCAATGCTATTGCTCCGGATTATATTTTTGCGCTGCATAATATTCCGGGTGTCGAAATAAATCATATACTACTCAAATCTGATACTTTTGCTGCCGCATCAAAAGGGATGACTGTAAAACTTTTCGGGAAAACTTCTCATGCAGCAGAACCTGAAAACGGCATTAGCCCTGTTTATGCAATTCAGCACATAATAAAAAATCTTTCCGAATTAGCCTCAGACAAAAGTCTATTTCGTGACATGATTTTGCTTACATTTATTCACATTCGGATGGGCGAAATCGCTTTCGGGACAAGTCCCGGCTATGCTGAAATCATGATTACTTTACGCGCTTTTGATAATGATGATATGGATTTTTTGACCCGCCAATCTGAGCAAATTATCTCGAAAATAACTCAAGATGAAAAACTCAAGTTTGAGATTTCATATAGCGAAGTGTTTCCGGCTGTTGTCAATCAAGACGATTGTGTGAAATTAGTCGTCCAAGCTGCTAAGGAGAATAATCTTGTTATAAAAAATCTAAAAACGCCTTTCAAATGGTCGGAAGATTTCTCATATTTCACACAAAATCATCACGGTTGTATGTTTGGCTTAGGTGCCGGAGTTAATCAAGCACAGCTTCATAACAGTGATTACGACTTCCCTGACGAATTATTAGAATCGGGAATTAACATGTTTTTCTCTATTTACAACAAAATAAATTTTTAAACCATGCAAGAAAGCTCCCTTATAACGCTAAAAGAAAAATCCGTAGAAAATAACATCAATTTTTTGAAAAAAAAACTTGGGAAAAAAGTCAAAATATCGGCTGTAGTCAAAGCCAATGCATACGGTCACGGAATTGAACACATTGTACCATTGTTTGAAAAACATGGTATTGACCATTTTTCAGTATTTTATTACCAAGAGGCTGTTCGCGTTTATGAGAGTTTGTCCGGTGAAGCTACTATTATGATTATGGGCTGGATAGCGGACAACGATATGCGAGATACTATCCATAAAGGTTTTGAATTCTACATTTTCAACGTTGGGCGATTAAAAACTGCTTTGGAAATTGCCCATCAACTTGGTATCAGAGCCAAAATCCATCTTGAAGCCGAAACAGGAATGAATCGTACAGGATTGAATTTGGATGAATTCAATGAATCAATCCGTCTGATTAAAGATAATCCCGACTGTGTAGAGGTTGTGGGTTTTTGCACTCATCTTGCAGGAGCCGAAAGTATCTCTAATCACTATAGAATTCAGAAGCAATTGAAAAAATACTTCAAATTGCTGGATGTCCTGGAATCGCATGAAATCAAGCCGAAATTCAAACATGTGGCAAATTCCGCAGCGGCATTTGTATATCCTGCTTCGAGGTTGGATTTAGTCAGAATTGGGATTATGATTTACGGCTTTTGGTCGAGCACAGAAACTTTCATCCAATATCTTGAAAAAAAAGTGAACAAAAATGACCCTTTGGATAGAATTCTCGGGTGGAGAACTCAAATCATGGCAACAAAAAAAATCAAAGCCGGCGAATTTGTCAGTTACGGAATTTCCTACCTTGCACAAAACGACATTGTAACCGCTGTTTTGCCAATCGGATACGCGGGTGGATATATCCGTTCCTTGAGCAACAAAGGGCAAGTGCTGCTTCATGGTCAACTATGCAGAGTCATTGGTGTGGTAAATATGAATATGATAATTATTGATATTACTCATATTTCGGACGTCGAAATTGGAGACGAAGTTGTAATCATCGGTCGTCAAGGTGACTTAGAGATTAAGGTTGGTGCATTCAGCGATATCAGCAACAAACTTAATTATGAAGTTTTGGCAAATTTGCCGCCAAACATTGACAGAAAGATTTTGAGTATTTAAATGATTCACATAAACAATAGCATTTTGGATTTACTGAATTCCACTC
Source organism: Candidatus Kapaibacterium sp. (assembly GCA_023957315.1). Taxonomy (NCBI): domain Bacteria; kingdom Pseudomonadati; phylum Bacteroidota; class Eximiradiia; order Eximiradiales; family Kapaibacteriaceae (SeqCode); genus Kapaibacterium (SeqCode); species Kapaibacterium sp. (SeqCode). The sequence goes on along the minus strand of JAMLHE010000001.1, from coordinate 368,116 downwards.
TTAAATATCGTTTTAATGCACATTTTGTTAATAATTCGTTAATTATTCGTACTTTTATAGAATTATCATAACATTATTGATTGAATATGGCATTGAAGTTAGAATTTGAAGAACAAGGTTTGTGGCTTTTCAAGTACAGAGGCATTCTACCGATTGCTCTTTTGATATTAGGATTAGCTTTGTACCTTAAAACGGTAGTCTATCCCGAGACATTCATCCTGCGAGGAACTTTGTACGAAACATACTATGTCTATTTTTGCCTATTAGTCAGCTTAATCGGCTTGGCAATTAGGGTCTATACCGTTGGCTTCACGCCCAAAAATACTTCGGGTCGAAACGAGGACGAGCAAGTCGCAGATACTTTGAATACTACGGGAATCTATTCAATAGTCAGACATCCATTGTATTTGGGGAATTTATTCATGTGGCTTGGTCCGGCAATGTTGACGGGGCAATTTTGGTTTGTTATCGCATTCGGATTGTTTTATTGGGTGTATTACGAGAGAATTATGTTTGCTGAAGAACAGTTTCTAACACGCAAATTCGGCAAAACATATACAGATTGGGCAGACAAAGTCCCTGCATTCATACCAAATTTCCGAAATTCCCGCCGTTCCAATTTATCATTTAGCTGGAAAAAAGTACTCAAACAAGAAAAAAACGGTTTAGTTGCTGTCTTTTTGATTTTTGCAATTTTCGATGCTTCCGGTCAACTTGTCAATGGCACAAGCGATTTCAACTACTTTTTATTAGCCGCTTTTGTTGTTACAGGAGTCCTATACCTTGTACTGCGATATTTAAAAAACAATACTTCGATGCTAAACGAATCGGGAAGATAGGGCTAAATTTCTCACCTTGATGATTTCTACATTTTTTTTATTTTGTCTCGCCCAAAATTTATAAAGCAAATTATAAATTTCAACTTTTTCAATTTGTGAAAATATTCTCAACAAATAATTTGATTTCAATTGGATTATTCAATTAAATAAATTATGTTTGAAAAAGCGAATTACAAAATATTTATAAATTTCTAACAGGGGTTCATATGAAAAAATCGCTCTACATTCTATTAGTCATACTAATATCGGCTACAATCGCATCTGCACAAGTCGCAGAGGTCTCTAAGTCAATCATTTCAAAGAAAACTGCAACTTGGTGCGGACCATGTGGTACTTGGGGAGTTGAGTTACAAAATCAGGTCTATTCTGATAATACTTCGAAAGCTGTTATTATGGAAGTTCATAGTTCATCTTCGAGTGCACTGTATAATCCACACGCCTTGGAATTTCAAAATGCGTTTCCGGCTGTCAGCAGTGTACCGGCATGGTATTGCAACGGAATGAACTTGACACAATATGCACAAACCGGTGGGATTTATACTAATTCAACTCGCACGAGAATAAAAACCGTAACCGATAGTACTTATAATCTCAAACCGGTAGCCAATGCCATAGCAGAGTACGAAATCATTGATGATAAAATCAAAATCTCTACCGAAACGAAATTTTTTGACGATGCTTCAGGCGAATTTTATTTAGCTGTAATGTTAATCGAAGACGAAGTCGTTGCTCCCCAAGCCGGAATAGGCAATAATGCTGTCCACCACAATGTTTTCAGAGGTGCGGTTACATCGTCGGTTTTTGGCGAATTAATAAGCGAAGTTGATATCACAAAAGATGCAATTTTTGAGAAAAATTACGAATTCACTCTAAATTCCAACTGGAATAAGGACAAAATAAAACCCATCCTTACAATTTGGAAAAAAATAGATGGGAAACATACTTTCGTCAATGCTTCAAATGATGTTTTGAATGTAACCTCTGTAGATGATTTATCGCAATCAGCTTTCAAAGTATATCCAAATCCGGCAAGCGATTATATCATGATTCCTGCCATTGATTTACCTTCTGATTATGCAACCGTGCAAATTTTCGATGTTTTAGGTGTACCGGTTTTTTCAACTTCAATTGACAACTTAGCCACGAGCAATCAAATAAATGTCAAGCATTTGCCTATAGGTATGTACTATGTTAGATTTGGTAATCAAACTGTTCCATTGCAAATTATAAGATGATATTGGAATTTATAATTAAGGCTTTTGAATTATTAAAGATTAAAAATTATTACAAATGGCTGTCTCACAAGGCAGCCATTAGTTTTATACTGTCATAAATATAATATCTAAACGAATCCGGAAGTTAAATCACTTAACTAACCACGGAGCTTCATAGTTCGGTGGTCTATAAATTATTTCAGGGGTACTGGGTCTGAACTGAATATCAATATTTTCGATTTTTCCATCTTCGATTTTGTATAATAATGATTGGTAAGGTCGGAAAACAAGCTCAATTTCGTAATCCGAACCATCGTAATTGATTTTTACAGGCAAAGTTTCTGTCTCCGTTTCAAAAGATTGACCATATTCCATCGGGAATTTTATCCTGTCAGCCTTCGGATTTGCAAAGAAAATATATAGAGTTCCATCATCTTTTCTGCACCAATGTCGTGGGATTTTTTTGCCTGTTATGAATGGTATTAGGAAATCGGGCATTTCCTTGAAAAAGAATTGGTCAAAGTCCGGTATTTGCTGACCACTTATAACATCAATCAATTTTTCGAATCCCGGTTGCTCGGTAACTTTTTTCATAATTACATTCAATCCATCCCATGAGAATTTTTGTATTAATGCCTTAGTATCGTATTCTAAGTAATTTACATCTACATACAGGAATTTGAATTGTTCATTACCAACGTGCAGCAAACCGTCTTTCACATATGCTTTGGACAAAAATTCATGATTTATCCAAACCGGATTGTAGCCGTCTAATTCTTCCGGAAAATACACATAACGCATCTCGTAAAAGCCCCAAGCCCATTTGAATTGCATATCTTTGGGCATAATGCCGGCTTTCCACGCATCTTCTGTGGGTAGATAAACTGCGACATCCGAATAAGTCGTGCCTTTTCGCATGTAACTCTGAACGGTTTCCAAATACTTATTGAAATCCTTAATCTCGTCAGCAAGCATTCCATCATCGCCAATATGAGTTGTAGCGTAAAAATTCACTGTGTCCACATCCTTAGGATTATGAGCTTTACCGTGCCAAATTATATGGTTAATTCCATTAGCAAATAAGGCATCGGCGACCAATTTCAAATCTGCCGTTTGCTCTTTTCGGATATAATCTCGGGGCCAACCATAGATGCAAGTGAAAGTCTCGGACGATGTTATACTTTTGCCCGAAAGTAAAGTTGCTGAAGACGGTATGGCGCAAAATTCGGGTTCAAATAACATTGATTCACCTTCAGGAATATCCATCAGAGCGTACCCCGAAATTAAATCGCAAGGTGCTCCCGAGACTTGCCCACGCGACATAATGCCAACAGAATTAAGCGTGGAATCAAAATCCCGATAGAATCTCAAGACTTTTTCGGAGATTAATTTCATATAATCGTATAAATATTCGCTATTTTTAGGCTCGTATATTTCATTCATATAAGGTGTTATGTCATAGTTAAATTTCTTTTGGAAATCCTTGTCAAAGTCTTTGCACCAAAGTTTCTCGGTTTCAACTTCCCAACTGTCAATGAAATATGAGTTCGTGAATTGCGTTTTCGGTCGTGGAAAAGCATTCAAAAGCCTGTCAAAATACGGCAAATAATGCTCCGGCGTTAAATGGTCTATTACGTACCCGACTTTTGGATGTTCCCAAGATAATCGGATTTGTTGCCGCCAATCAGGTTCGCCGTATCTCTGAGTTGCTTGCTCGAATGAAGTTTTTGTATCGCCGAAGGGCCACAAAGTACCAAAGGTCATATCGCATCCCAAACCGATAGATTCGGCATACATGGCTGCAAATTCGACGATGTCTTGCCATTCGGGGCTGAGCCATTCTTGTCGCGGAGTATATGAGGTGTCTTCGGGATTAAAGCGATTCAATGGGTAAACCCAAGCTAACTCCACACCTCCAAAGCCATGCTCTTTGAGCCAATCCAAGTTATACTTTACGTCATCCTCTTGAATCATCGAAGCAAACCACCAATATCGCGCATATGGTTTGGAATTAATTTTGAGTTCATGCTCGGACTTGGCAGCATCCTCTTGAGCAGCAACAGCATTAATGGCTATCGCAAATATAGCGAGTAAGATTATTTTCATTTCATATCTCAGATTAACTCCGACAAACTTAGTGAAATTGAAATTAGCTACCAAATTTTTGATTATAATTTTCATTAACATTTGAACTTGTAAATAAAAGAGTACCAAAAGCGTTTGAACATTATTAGATATGTATAAAATCTTGTTTTTCAACTTATAACGGATTTGAATATGGAAGCCCAGTTATTATTTTCGGAAAAACAGAAATTCACTCAATGGTGGATTTGGGGCATTATCTTGCTGATTAACTCAATTTGGATAGTTGCAATCTTTGTCCAACTTATCGGCGGGACTCCCTTTGGCAACAACCCAATGAGCGATGTGGGTATCATAATTACTGCGATTCTAACGATTTTGCTCTCAGTATTTATGAGGTCAATCCGCTTAGATACACAAATTCGTTCAGACGGGATATACGTAAAATTTTTCCCTTTCTATCTCAAATTCAAAAAATACTTTTGGTATGAAATTTCAGCTTGTTATTTGAGAGAATACAAGCCTATAAAGGAATATGGCGGATGGGGTATACGAGGATTCCTCAAAAATAGAGCCTTAAATGTATCCGGCAACCAAGGGCTACAACTGATTTTCACCGACAACAAAAAACTTCTCATCGGCACAAACAAACCCGATGAAATGAAACAAACCTTGATGAATTTAGGGAAGTTGACGGAATGAGAGGCTTGTATTACTCCCTCTCCTGAGTTCAAATTTGTAGGGATAGAACAGCGTTCTGTCCGATACATAGCCCACGAATTTATTCGTGGGTAAATTTTTTTATAACGAGGCAATCGCTCCCTGAGCCTGTCGAAGGGTGAGATAGCGAGCGCAGCAGACGGGGTGGATGTTTTTGGTTTTATCCCACGGTTGAAACCGTGGGCTATGTTTAATCCACCACCAAAAATTTACTAACATATTCTTTGCTTCCGTCCTTGATATGTAAGAAATAAGTACCACTCAATAGTTTTATGGGAATTCGTAATTCACCTATTGATGGATTCAAATTCATATTGCGAAGCACTCTGCCATTGATGTCGGTTATACTGCAATTGATATGATTTGTTCCAAACGTATAATTTTTGATATTTATCGTATTGTTAATATACTCAACAGTAAACGGGTTTGGTATTTCTGATTCTATACTTGCACCCGTTAAGATTTTTTCAAAATCATAACAGTAAATCACGCCATAATTGACTATCATTGTATTTTTAGCTTCGTTGTAATCAGATATTCCTGATGAATTGTTTTTTGTGAAAATTATTTGGTCATTATTTAGTTTAACAAGATTAAAAACTGGTGGTTGTGCATACCCATTACCTAAAGCAACATATTCATTTGTAATAAAACCAAAACCGGAAGTAGGGAATTTACCACTATTTTTGCTATAATTTTTATAAAGAGAATAATCATCAGTGTTATAAATATATAAATTGTCTAAATACACCTGAAACCCTACCAATCTTGAATCGGGTGAGAATTTGATTGAGCGAACTGAATTAAAGTTTTCTTTTGTACTCAAAATCTTGATTGATTCAAGAGTTAAAGCATCCCATAAAATTAATCGTGTATATTCATTGTCATCCATATCAAAAAATCTACCTCCTGTTGCAACAAATCTACCGTCAGGAGAAACAGATATCGCCCCTGAGGTTGTACTTGATATTTGTTGTGTACTTGTTGAATATCTTTTAGTTTCTATATTATATGATTGTAATTTAAGATTTCCTTTTAATTCACCGATTTTCTCTATGACAAAATAAATAAGCGTTTTGCTGTCAGGCATAAATTGAGGGAAAGTATTTTCATTTGTAAATCGTGTAATGACTTCTTCAGTTTCGTAGTCAATTACACATCTTTGGTCAGTGAGTGCTGAGATATATTTACCATCAGGGCTTACGTCATAAATGATAAGTTGATATGGGAACTCTCTAATGATTTCACCTGTGTTGCCGTCCAGTTCAAATCCTGTACTCCCTTTTCCTGCAAGAATATTGCCGTTGGGGTGTACAAGGAATCGGTCATAGAAATTCTCCGTCTTCCAAAGTAGGTTTGGGTCAGGTTCGTCTGCCCATACAGGGTTGCAATATAGCATTACTGCTACTATATATATAAATGCTCGTTTCATAAATTCTCCCTGAAAAACATGTTCCGTATATATACTATGACACATGAAAGTGCAATTTATCTCAAAATTAGGGAAAAAAATCCATTTCTGTCAACATATTTTAGGACTTAAAAAGACAACACACCCCCTAACCCCCTCTTGATAGAGGGGGAACGGGTTTTGGGGTATTTTTGAATTTTTCCCACGGTTGAAACCATGGGCTATGTTTGGGACTGAACAGCGTTTATTCATCCGATGACTTGGATTTAACAAGTGAATTATCTCTAACAAATGTGCAACACCTGTGACGCTTGGAGTCATCGGATGAATTATCAATTACATCAATTTTACTTTCCCACGGTTGAAACCATGGGCTATGTTTTGGACAAAACGCTGTTGCGGTACCTACATTTCAGATGTGCCACAAGCCTTGTAGGAAAGAAATTATAAATGGTTAAGCTAACAATACCTTAGCTATTTAGAAATATTAGAAAATAATTGTGTATAATACATAAATATATTATATTTACATTGTATTAAATAACAATTTGGACTTAGTTATGAAGAATTTAAAAGTTTTTCCTAAGTTGTTTATCTCAGGTTTCATTCTTGCCTTTATGATGTCATTATTGACTCATTGCCCTGAAAGCAATCCTGTGATACCGGTTGATGAAACCGCTGTGGAAACCCCCGCCCTGAAACAGTTAAGTGACGAAGTAATCAACGCTTTCAAAAGTGGAAGCAAGGATGCCGTACTTAATTTGCTTTATGATGACTACAAGTTTATTTACGCCGACTTTGATGCTACTACCGAACAAATGCAAAAATTTGCTGATGCTATCAACAATCGAAAGATAATTTTTGCCAACGAGTTATACGCAGAATACGAAATCACAATTGACCAACAAACTTACACGATAGTATATTCCAATTTTGGTGATGGTAACTGGGTACTGCAGAGATTTTAAAGGAGCTGCTATTATGAAAGTAAGAAATTTGATTTTTTTGCTAATAGGATTTATATCCTATTTTGTACTACAATATGCAGTAGTTAGCTATGACCACACTAAATCTCACAAATCTTTTAATTTGGCTATGGTCAATAGATTTGAGGAATATTTCAAAGGTGGTACAAATGACGAAAAATTCAAGAATTATCAGTTTACATTTGATGATAAACTGGCAATAGGTCCTTCAGGTAAGCATAAACTGACAGGCTTGGCATTGACTAACTCAGGTTATTTTGACGCTACAATTGAAAATACAAATGTAACTATGTTGCCACGGGAATGGATTGAACATGGAGGCTATTCTGCTGATGAGCCTCAAATTCCATCTGCAACAAAACATTTTTACGACCCCGTTGCATTAAGTGGCGTACATTACCTTACAAATCGTGGAACTTATTGGGAAGGGCTATATCCAAATCCCGGAATCAATGCAATTGAATGGGCTCTTGGCGATACACCTAAAGGCTCAGGAAATAGCTGGAGTTTAGACAGAGGTAAGCTATATATGGAACTTGCTTTGATTGTAAAAGATTCAATTGAGAAAAACAAGTACTTTGCGAATGCCTACCGTTGCCTTGGCGAAGTATTGCATAATACGGCTGATATGGGATTGCCTTCCCATGTGCGTAATGACAGCCATGCCGCACCGGTAGGATTAACAATTGGAAAGCTTACAAATTTCGGAAGTCCCGACCCACACGAGGAACAATTTGCTCCATACTTAGTTGGAAGATTTATGAACGATAATCCTGACCCTGATTTGTCAGATATTTTTAATAATGCCCAATCAATCAGAACGATTAATGAATCGCTTGCTAAATTTACGAACAAATATTTTTTCACAAACGAGACAATAAACGGCATACAATTATTGAGCAATGGCAAAACCAAAACTATAACGCCTATTAACGGTGCCGATGGTTTATACCCCGAACCACGAATTGAAAATATTAACTATGATGTTAATAATTATAGTTATTACAAAGTGTTTCCAAGTGGCAGGACAGTGATTTTAGCTCGTGACAGATGGTATTTTGGTATGGGGCAAAGCTATCCTTTCGTAGATAAAGTATCTGCAATATCGCAGTCTTCCGAACTTGTTCCGAATATTATTCACGCCGGAATTAATGTAATCCGACTTTTCATTCCTCACCTTAAGGTAGAAATGGAAAATATTGATGATTTGTCGGATAGTGTTAGTGTTAAAGTTACACACATTCCTGATTCTGAGTACAAAAGCGAGTTCTCTTATAGTGGACCGGTGAGATTTATGGTCAATAACAAACTTAATGATTCAATTTTATATATTGAACATGGCGAATTTAAGGGTGTGTTACCCTTCCAAATCAAAAACGGTGATAAGATTAAAGCCTTCTTGGATTTACCGGGCTTTGTTGTTAATGCCGAAAAAGAAACTGTAATCAAAATGAATCCACTTTGGGGGATTTGGTATATTCGTGAGGTGCTTGATTCATCGGATGACCCGGCAGCACCTGCGAAAGGCACTGTATTTACAGGGACCAAATTTTACAAAGTTTTGCCAAATGGTATGGTTAGAATTACAAATCTTGATGGCTCAAAATTAATGCAACTTAAACTCGAAAATACAGGTTTAGAATTTTTGATTACCGGAAGTTCGGAAACACAGTCCGTATTATCAAGCAGGTAATCTAAATTCAAATCAAGAAACTTGGTCTGCATATACAGTAAGCGAATACAGACAAGGAAACGTTATTTATAACAGGAAATATAATACCACAGGCAGCCGTAAGCCGATTAGTTCAAAAGTATATCAGAATCTTGACTCAGACGAAATTTTTTGATTTTAATCAATTTTTCTTTAAATGAGGTGAATTATGAAAAAAGTATTCTTCATTTTTGCATGCTTGCTAATTTTTGCATCCTGCGATGAGATTGATAAAGTATTCAATCCATCATCAGACGATTATTTGATTAAGAAAACGATTCAAGCAAGTTCAGAAGAACAAATTATTGAATCAGACAGTGAATTTAAAATGATATTCCCTTCAAATTCAATTTCAGGTGACTTGGAAGTCAAAGTTAAAAAAGAGAGTTCTGCGCCGGCTCTGAATATCCCTAATCAGAAGCCCGGCAAAAACTTTTTCAAAATCAAATTCAGCGGTGAAACTGCATTTCTTCATCCTGTTAAGCTCATTATCAATTATGATAAGTCTGCTATTCCAACAGGGCAAACAGCGACTGAAACAGTTAAAGGCTTTATTTATACCCAAGGAGGATGGAAACTTGCCGACTATCAACTCGATGAACCAAATGGAAAAATCATCATAAGCATTTCAAGTATTTCAGGTAAAACTTATAAAGATGAACCTGGTTTGCTTGATGACGGAGAATTTATTATAGGTGACGCTTATACAACAACAGATGAAGGACAGAAAGATGAGTTCACTTGTGACTGTGGCTGGGTAGTTGATTATTCTAAGCTTACATTAAAACAAGAATACAAATACTTCTTAGGTTGGATTGTTTATTATGTCAATGAAAAAGGTAATAGACATGGACCTGAGATTACTTGGTTTGATGAAGCAAAAACACAATTAAGTAGCGAATCTTGTTGGTATGATTTTAATGGAGAGTCAAAAGTGCACGGTATAAATACTCATTATTATAAAAGTGGAAAAATTTCATCGAAAAGGTATTGGAAAGAGGGCAAGCTACACGGTAGAGATGATGGATGGTGGGAGAATGGATTAAAGAGATTCGAAGTTAACTATCACGAAGGCCAGATTCACGGAAAGTCTGTGGAATGGAAAGAAAATGGTGATATGGTGCGAGAAGGTCAATATACATTTGGTGTAAAAACCGGAATTTGGTGGTTTTATTTGGATGGTAAATGTTGGTATGGTGAAGATTATGGCGACGGCACCGAACATAAATCAGTTGACTGTAAATAAAAATATAGTTTGAAAAATTATTAGAGATACGGCTATGAAAAAAGTATTCTTCATTTTTGCATGCTTGCTAATTTTAGCATCCTGCGATGAGATTGATAAAGTATTCAATCCATCATCAGACGATTATTTGATTAAGAAAACGATTCAAGCAAGTTCAGAAGAACAAATTATTGAATCAGACAGTGAATTTAAGATGATATTCCCTGCAAATTCAATTTCAGGCGAGCTGGAAGTCAAAGTTGAAAAAGAAAGTTCTGTGCCGGATATGAATATTCCTAATCAGAAGCCCGGCAAAAACTTTTTCAAAATCAAATTCAGTGGTGAAACTGCATTTCTAAAGCCCGTTCAGATAGTTATCAATTATGATAAGTCTGCTATTCCAACAGGGCAAACAGCGACTGAAACAGTTAAAGGCTTTATTTATACCCAAGGAGGATGGAAACTTGCCGACTATCAACTCGATGAACCAAACGGAAAAATCATCATAAGCATATCAAGTATTTTAGGTAAAACTTATAAAGATGAACCAATTTTACTTGATGACGCAGAAATTATTATAGGTGACGCTTATACAACAACAGATGAAGGACAGGATGACAATTTGCTAAAAGTGCTGCATACTTGCCAAGTAACGATTTATAGTAACAAATATTCAAGGAACTTCATGATTTTTAAAAATGCAGAAGTAACTGACAAGAGCACAAATCCATTTTCTTTTTCAGGTGATAATTTTTATGTTGATTATATTTCAAGAGATGATATTGACCCTGATAACATGAATCCGGGTAATACTTTTTGGTTTGATTACTTAAAGTATAAAGCTTCCGGACAAGTCAAAAATAATTCTCACTCCGTATTGACTAAATTTAATGTTCAGGATTACAGGCAATTTCATACCTCACAAATTGATTGGTATGATATAAATATTGATTTCAGTCTTTCGGATGTGAAATTAACATATCAAAGCAAAGAAAATGACACACTAATCTATTACTTGGATAAGAATGAAGTCAACAGATGCTTGAATTCATTATACTATAACAATAATCACATTTGGGAGGAAACGGTTTATACTCAAACTGCATCAGATGTTGATGTCTTAATTTTAAGGTTTACAAAATGAAAACAATTATTGATTTTCGTGTTTTCTTAATAGTTATCTTTGTAGTCATCTTACTAGCATCCTGCGATGAAGATGATAAAATTACAAATCCTGAATCAGATTATCTTATCGAAAAAACGATTCAAGCAAGTTCAGAAGAACAGATTATTGAATCAGGGAGTGAATTTAAGATGATATTCCCTGCAAATTCAATTTCAGGCAACCTAGAAGTCAAAGTCAAAAAGGAAAGTTCTGCGCCGGCTCTGAATATCCCTAATCAGAAGCCCGGCAAAAACTTTTTCAAAATCAAATTCAGCGGTGAAACTGCATTTCTTCATCCCGTTAAGCTCATTATCAATTATGATAAATCTGCTATTCCAACAGGTAAAACAGCTCAGGAGTCAGTATTCGGCTACATTTATTCATCCGGCTCCTGGAAACTTGCAGATTATCAACTCGATGAAGCAAACGAAAAAATCATCATAAGCATATCAAGTATTTTAGGTAAAACTTATAAAGATGAACCAATTTTACTTGATGACGTAGAAACTATAATTGGTGACGCTTATACAACAACAGATGAAGGACAGAGCGACGAACTGCTCGAAAGATTGAAATACTTCAATTGCCAGTTGTTATTAGACGATATTACAATAATCAAACAAAGTGATGGTCTGGAGTATCCTTATGAGGCGGATGATATCAAATCAAATTCAGGCTGGGAAGTCGGAATAGGGGCTGTTGATTCTGTTTTTGTAAAGTGGCAGGGTAATAAATTTACTATTATCCATCAAGCAGTAAATGAGGTTTTTGATGTTGGATTTAATATTTCCGGTCAAGTTGATAAATCAACATGGAATGTCAGTAATTTAATTTTTGAATACTCCAGAGTTGAAAGATATACTGGTGGGTCATGCGAAAAGGATATACTTATTCATTTTAATGTGATAAAGGGCAGATATTTTGATTTTGGAGGACTTGGGCAAATGATTGAACTAGCTATTGACTCCAAAGCAAACGACAATCCGAGTAATCATGACCAAGATTTGAATAAGATAATTCGTGATATCAGTTATACTGAGAGATGGTATAAAGCCACTATACTTCAAGATGTATTTACTTTGAAATCCATAAATGATTTGGCAAAAAACAGATTCAGTCTTGACTTAGGTAATCAACCTAAGTATTGATAAATATTAATTATGAGGTAAAAATGAGATATTTCATATTTTTTTTAACCTTAATCTTATTGCTTAATTCCTGCGATGAGATTGATAAAATATTCAATCCGGCATCAGACGATTATTTGATTAAGAAAACCATTCAAGCAAGTTCAGAAGAACAGATTATTGAATCAGGAAGCGAATTTAAGATGATATTCCCTGCAAATTCAATTTCAGGCGACCTGGAAGTCAAAGTAAAAAAAGAAAGTTCAGCGCCGGTTCTGAATATTCCTAATCAGAAGCCCGGCAAAAACTTTTTCAAAATCAAATTCAGCGGTGAAACTACATTTCTTCATCCTGTTAAGCTCATTATCAATTATGATAAGTCTTCAATTCCAACCGGGCAAACAGCGTCTGAAACAGTTAAAGGCTTTATTTATTCCCAAGGAGGATGGAAACTTGCTGATTATCAACTTGATGAGCCAAACGGAAAAATCATCATAAGCATATCAAGTATTTTAGGTGACACTTATAAAGATGAACCAATTTTACTTGATGACGTAGAAACTATAATTGGTGATGCTTATACAACAACAGATGAAGGACAGAAAGATAAGTTCACATGTGACTGTGGTTGGGAAGTTGATTATTCGAAACTAAAGATGAAGCAGGAATATGAATATTATGAGGGTTGGTCAATCTACTATATAAATGAAAAAGGTAACAGACATGGACCTCGTATTACTTGGTATGATGAAGAAAAAACCAAATTGAAAAGCGAATCATGTTGGTATGATTTCAATGGAAAGCCAAAATTACATGGACCTAGGACTTATTATCATGAAAATGGACAAATTTCCATATTAAAATATTTCAATGAGGGCAGACTACACGGTAAACGTGAAGCATGGTGGGCAAACGGAACAAAAAGTTCTGAATCTAATTTTTTCGAAGACAAACTTCACGGAAGTTATGTTGAATGGAAGGAAAACGGAGATATTATAACAGAAGGACAATTTACATATAATGTCAGAACCGGAGTGTGGTGGTTTTATCTGAACGGTAAGTGTGACTATGGACTTGATTATGGCGACGGCTACCAAATGAAAAACATTAAATGTAATTAAAAATTGTCTCGTACACAAAAAAAGAGGCTGCCCAATCGGACAGCCTCTGAAAAATCTCTTCCCGTCCCGTCTTTGTTCTAAAGTTAGTGTATCGTCAATAATTACAACAGACGACTATAATTTAGATTCATCCCTATCCGTCAATTATAACAAAGACGGGACATGAATTTATGCGTAAAGTTGCGAAACGTCCAAGAAGATTTCGTAATCTTTGACTTTGTCGTCCACCAAACCCAAGACGTTGCAAAATCCTACTGTGAGTTGCGTGTCGTTGTGCCTTGTATAGGTCACTTTCCCTTTGGAGATTACTGTGTTGCCGTCTTGAAAAACTGACAAATCTGAATGTTGGAGCCCTTTGATTGAATCGAAAAAGCCGGCTACAGCTTGCTCGACATTGACTTTGCCTTCAACAGGAGGGAAATTGCCCATAGTAAAGATTACATCTTCAGTTAAAAATGATGCGAATGATTTGGCATCTCTGCCATCTATTGCTTTAAACAAGTCTTTAGACCAATCTTGATAATTCATAATTATAATTATTTTGTAAAATGAAACATAAACTCACACTTAAACGCAGAAACGAAATTTATAGTTTATGCTATTATGAATTATGTCTAATTGTTAATTATGTCAGAATATCTTGTCTAAAATACTCGGTCTGCTTTTGATAGAAGGCTGTCAGAAATGTTTAGACCTTGCTCTTGAGCGGTCTTTTTATTAATATAAAATGCATATTTTACGATTGGTTTCATCCCAAAATCTGTTGTCTTTTTGCCTGATAGGATTTCAGCCGCGATTTTGCCCGATTCCAAGCCCCAATAACCGTAATCAACTCCATATCCGATTGCAGCGCCTTTTTCGACTTGTATTGGGTCGGTAACGAAAACAGGGATTTTCTTTTCGCCCGCAATCTTCGAAATATAGGGCAAGCCGAGATAAACCATATTATCCGCCGATGCAATTATGACTTGTGCATCTTTTGAAACTATGGTCTGGATTGCTTGAGCGATGTCGTTAGAATTGTAAACCGGCAAGTCAATCACTTTTATATTTCGTCGCGTGAATTCCTGAATCAATTGATTTGCAGAAAATTGGGCGTTTGGCTCGGAAATGCTGTACGGCAATCCCACAATTTGCAGATTCGGCATGAAACTCAAGACCAAATCTACGAATTCGACTATCTTGAAGGGGTCGTAAACACCGGCTAAATTCGAGGGAGAGGACGTCATTCCGGCTTGTTCCGGACTGAATGTTACGGTCGCCACAACAGGTATGTTTTTGATTTTTTGTGAAGCTGCCACCATGCACGGAGTCGAATTTGTGATTATCATATCGGCATTTGCCATTTCGAATGCACTCAGTATTTGCACGATATTGCCGATTTCGCTTTGAGCGTTTTTGTAGTCAATTTTTATGTTTTCGCCATCTATGTATCCTGCATCTGCGAGCGATTTAATCACTCCCAATCTGGCTTGGTCTAATGCGGGGTCTTCGGATATTTGTACTATGCCGATGTAGAGTTTGCCATCTTTTTTGTTGCACGTTGATAATAAGACGGAACCCAAAATTATAAGAAAAACAAAGTAAACTTTCATAATAACATCCATTCATTTTGACATATTTATAATTTTAAATATAATAAATTCAATCTTAAGGTAGTCTAATTCTAAGTTAAGTTTCTAAGTAAAATTTATATTATTAAGGAGTATTATGTATTTACTGACCATTGGTCTCGGAGCGGTATTGGTTTTGTTGGGTTTGGGTAGTTATGTTGGTTCCGGAGCCCAAAGCGTAACGGCGTTGATTCCGGCATTTATCGGGTTGCCGATTCTGATTCTCGGTTTAATTGCCAAAAATGAGAGTCGTCGCAAAATTGCAATTCATATTGCTATCGTATTGGTTCTGCTCGGATTTATCGGGACTATCCCCGGTGTGTTCAAATTATTTAGTCATATGGGTGGTGCAGAAATTGAGCGTCTTGCGGCTGTCTATGTGCAATCTATTATGGCAGTTCTGTGTTTTATTTATTTGATTTTTGCGGTCAAATCATTTGTAGATGCACGTCGCAAATAATGTCAGCAATATTTATTTTCGACTACAGGCAAAATTAACATGAAAGTACTTCCAACATCGGGAGTACTTTCTACTATTATGTCTCCACCATTCATATAGGCAAATTCTTTACTCAATAATAATCCCAATCCGGTACCTTTTTCGCCTTCTGTACCCAATCTGGCTCCTGAATTTGCAATTTTGAATAAATTTTCCAATGTTGCTTTGTCCATTCCAATTCCGGTATCGTTGACCGAAACAATTACATGGTCCTCGTGACTTTCGCAATTTAATGTGACTTTGCCGTTTGTGGGTGTGAATTTTATAGCATTACTCAGCAGATTCCTCAAAATTGTTTTTATCATTTCAATATCTGCGTAAATGATAAAATCGCACTCGCAAATATGATTTAAGTTAATATGTTTGCGTTGAGCATTCTCCATGTTCAATCTAAACGAGCTTTCAACAACTTCGCTAATTTGGAAGTATCGGGGTCTTGGCACTAATTTTTTGGTCTGAGACATTGACCATTGCAATAAATTTTCGAGCAAATTGAATAGTGCCGATGATGCTTCTTTCAGATTGATTGTATATTCTTTGATTTGATTTGTGGGTATTGCGTCGAAATTGTCTGCCAAATCTTTCAGCATCATCATAATTCCCGTCAATGGGCTTCGGAGGTCATGTGCGATTATATTGAAGAAGGTGTCTTTGTCGGCATTTAATTCTTTGAGTAATTGCTGGGTTTCTTCCTGCTTGTGCTCCATTTCTTTGCGTGCCGTAATGTCGGAATAGCTTCCTATCGCGACTCGAGTACCATTGAATAAAGTGTGCTTGACCGAACGTTCACTAATCCAAATATAGTTTCCGTTTGGATGCAACCACCGATATTCTACAATGTACGGTTTGTTAGTATCAAATAGCGCATCAAATTCATCGTCAATTCTATCCTTATCCTCAGGATGAATTCTATCAAACCAAATAGCTTTACTGTTTGCAATAATTTCATCAGGCGTAAAACCTGTAATGTTATATATATTCGGGCTTACATAATAGGTTTTTCCGTTTCTATCCAAAATCCATGTAGCATCGGGAATATTTTCGACAAGTAGCTTATATCGATCTTCACTCTCAGCCAATTTGGCGAGTGTTATTTCGCGCTCTTTTTCAGAGGCAATATGTTGGCTGATATCAACAGCAATTCCAATGACAAATTCCATATTGTACTCGGTGAATTTCACTTTAGTTATAGTCAAATCGCACCAAACGAAGTGTCCGTCTTTATGCAAATAAGGTTTTTCAAATCTATGAGTATTGATACCTTGTTCACTGAATTCTCGCACTAATTCGACTTCAGCTTCATAAACTTCTTTTTCCGATAAATCAGACAAATGTAATTTGAGGAATTCTTCTTGAGTATAGCCCAAAAGCTTACAAAAGGCATTGTTTACGTCAAGTATAATCATGTTTTCGACATCAAAAATCACTATGCCTGCGGGAGTATGGTCGAATATACTACGGAAAAAGAAATCGCTCTCGAGTTTTTGCTCGAGCACATTTTGTATGTCTGATTTATGTTCGGTCAATTTCGACCCAATTTCATCAGCGATAATTTTTTTCAGATATCTATTCTCAGACTTTAGTCTTTCGATGGTACCAATTAATGTTTTTATGTCGTTTTGGACATTTATCATACTTATAATTTATCATTTTTTATATCGATACTTTCCAAAGTAACTACAAAATTCTAATAATCAAAATATTTTTTTTTTAATTTATTTATTTTTCTATACTTTATATCGTTCCAACTTGAAAGTTTCGCCTAAATATCTTTTGCGTACTTCCTCATTATCGGCTATTTCAGCGGCTGTTCCGGAAATATAAATTGTACCGTCAATCAATATATAAGCACGGTCTGTTATAGATAAAGTTTCATGAACATTATGGTCTGTAATCAAAACTCCAATATTTTGCTCCTTGAGTTTTGAAACCATTTTCATGATGTCCTCGACTGCTATCGGGTCGATTCCGGCAAAAGGTTCGTCTAAAAGCACGAATTTCGGTTCTGATGCTAAAGTGCGTGCTATTTCGCAACGGCGTCTTTCTCCGCCTGATAGCATATAACCTGTCGATTTGCGGATGTGTTGAATGCCGAATTCATTTATTAATCGTTCGAGTTTTTCTTTTCGTTGGCTTGCGGTGAATCTTTGCATCTGCAAAATAGCCCGAATATTATTCTCGACGGACATTTTCCTAAATACTGAGGGCTCTTGCGGCAGATAGCTCAATCCCAAGCGAGACCGCCTATACATCGGTTTGCCTGTTATATCATTCCCATCTAACTTGACTATGCCGCTATTTGGTTTAATCATACCCACAATCATGTAAAATGTTGTAGTTTTTCCTGCTCCGTTGGGTCCCAGCAATCCTACCACTTCACCTTGTTTGATGTTGATTGACACGTTGTTTACTACTACGCGTTTTTTGTAGCGTTTTACTAAATTCTCGGCTGACAATTCGCTATGTTGAGTTTCCAATTTTTTTACCTTCGAGGTCTTTGTTCTAATTTTAAATTAACAGATTGTTCTTTTCCGTCCCTTAATACCTTGAAATTCAGATTCTGTCCTGTAACTGCATCGCCTGTAGCTATCAAATAATCTTCGAGACGGAGTATTTTATATCCGTTAATCTCAGAAATCACGTCCCCAAGTTTTATACCCGATTTTTCCGCCGGTGAATTATTCAACATCCCAAATACAACAACGCCTTCTTGCAAATTCGAGCCAATGTATCTTGCTAACTGTTCGTCCAATTCGCGAGGTTCAATTCCTGTGTAATAGTCTCTGTCAATCTGGCTCTTACTCTTCAATAATTCGACAATTTTCTTAACTCTATCTATTGGAATAGAAAATCCTATGCCAATACTTCCGGCGCCTTGCCTGTTTTGCGAGGTCGAATAAATTATTGTATTCATGGCAATAACTTCGCCCAGCGAGTTTACTAATGGTCCGCCGGAATTTCCTGAACTAATAGCAGCATCTGTTTGAATCATACCTCTATAAACACGGTTGTATGGTGAATCTTGGTGTAAAATATTAATATTATTATTTGAAACTACCCCAACAGTTACTGTGGGTTTTGCATTCCGGTCGAATAGTCCGAATGGATTGCCAAATGCAATTACCCATTCTCCAATTATGACATCGCTCGAAGTGCCCAATTTCAAATACGGTAAATTATTTCCTTTTATTTTGAGCAATGCAACATCAGTCACCATGTCCGAGCCGATTATTTCGGCTTCGTGCTTTGTGCCGTCAGTCATTGTAACGATGATTTTTGAGGCATTTCCGGCTACGTGGTGATTTGATAAAATATAGCCGTCGGGCGAAATGATGAATCCTGAACCTAAGCCCTGGACTTCATATTCTTGGACTCGGCTGCCACTATTTCCGAAAAAGCGTCTGAACATCGGGTCATCTAAGAAAGGATGCCTATAGACCACCTGACGGACTTCGGTAACGTTTATACCCACAATTGCAGGGCTGCATTTAGCAATTGCATCAGTAATAGCATTTCGACGCGAATTGCTAATGTCATTATTAGTTGTTGATAATTTTTCTACCCTATTTTCATTGAGCGCCAATTCATTTTTCTTTGCGTTGGATTCGTTATTACTCTGTGCTTCGCACGATATTAGAAAGGCAATTATTAATGTTGCGATGAATATTGTTCTGTATGTCATACCCTTACTTTACAAATAATTTTATAAATTTGTGAATAACTTATATTTTATATTTCATAAATCATATTTATTTTACGATTTTTTGTTCGATAAATTTTAGACGATTAAAATAAGCATGAGTAAACTTGTAAAAGTTGCGCTGCCGATTCCGACAGACCAACTATTCACATATAAATTGCCCGAATCCGACACTAATGCTGTCGGCAAACGAGCTATTGTACCACTTATGAATAGAGAAGTGACAGGAATAATCGTTGAATTTGAAGAATCCGACTATAAATCTGAAATCAAGGAAGTTTTGGATGTGCCGGACCGATTGCCAATTTTCAGCGAAAACATGCTGAAATTTACTCGCTGGATGTCCGAATATTACATGACGTCGTGGGGTGAAACGCTTAAAATGGCTCTGCCTCCCGGATTTTTTGTCCAAAGCTCTACAAAATTCAAATTATCAGACCTTGCTTCTACAAATCCTTCTTTATTGCAAAGTATTAGAGGTCCGCGTCAAGCTGAAATCGCAAATTTATTGAGCGAACATAATTCCTATGTAACGGTTGCTTACATTGAAAAAAAATTAGGTACAAAAATTTCTACATCGCAACTTAATGCTCTCGAAAGCGCCGGAATCATTGAAATCGAAGATAGCAAAATCAGAGCTAAAAGTGCCAAAAAAGTGAAAATGCTTGCGATTTCGGAAAAATATTTGAATGATGAAATTGAAGTCAAAATATTTCTGCTCAATTCAGAATCAAAAAAACCTTCATATGGGAGGATTTTCAGCCTCTTGTATTTGCAACATATGAATGGAATCAAAGGGATTCCATCGAAAATTGCTCTTGATGAATCGAAAGTATCGAGGTCAGTAGTTAATACTCTTATCAAAAAAGGTGTTGTTTACGAATATGAAATCGAAGCCGCTTATGTACCGGAAACTGTATTGACGCCATTAGCAACAAAAGATGAAATTAACGCTGTGCTTTCAGCTGAACAAAACGAATGTGTAGCCCAAATTTGCGATGCCATTGATAAGAATCGGAATGAGCCTATACTTTTGCATGGCGTCACAGGCAGCGGAAAAACACTTGTTTATATGCAAGCTGTTCGAAAGGTGCTTGATATGGGTAAAACTGCTCTTCTGCTCGTCCCGGAAATTGCCCTGACGCCGCAATTAATTGACCGATTCCGAAAAGTATTCACAAATCAATTAGCCGTTTTGCATAGCGGAATGAAGGATAGCGAAAGATTCGAATCCTGGAATGCTCTCAAAAAGGGCGAATTCCGCATTGCTTTAGGTGCTCGTTCTGCACTTTTCGCTCCAATTGATAATCTGGGAATAATCATCGTTGACGAAGAGCACGACAGCTCCTACAAGCAAGATTCGCCTTCGCCGCGTTACCAAGCTCGCGATAGTGCCGTCATGCGGGCGAAAATCGAAGATTGTCTTTGTGTATTGGGCTCGGCTACTCCATCAATCGAGAGCATGTACAATACAACTTCAAAAAAATATAAAATTGCACAAATAAAAAACCGAGCCGATGGCGCCGAAATGCCCGATGTCACGCTGCTTGATACGATTTCTGCGACAAAAAATAACCAAATGATTGGCTCATTCAGCCGATTGCTGTTGGATAAAATTGTGCAAAAAGTCAATCGGAAAGAAGGTGTAATTATTTTACAAAACAGACGCGGTTTTGCATCAGTAGTTTGTTGCAACGAATGCGGGTTCATCCCCGAATGTAACCACTGCTCGGTCAAACTTACCTACCACAAACCAAAAGAAGCGCTGATATGTCATTATTGCGGTTATACCGAAAAAATGATAACACATTGCAAAGCCTGCGATACGGATTCACTTGCTCTAATCGGAACCGGTACTCAAAGAATCGAATCAGAATTGGCATCACTGCTTAGCGAAAGAGGCGTCAAACATGTTATCAAACGTATGGATTCAGATTCGGTAAAGCAGCCGGGTTCACTACGTAGGATTTTGACTTCATTCGCCAAAGGAGATTCTGACATTCTCGTTGGGACTCAGATGTTAGCTAAGGGTATTGATATAGACAGGGTGACACTCATCGGCGTTATCAATGCTGATTTGCAATTATTATTCCCTGATTTTCGAGCAGCCGAGCGTACTTTTCAGTTATTGACCCAAATTTCGGGCAGAGCCGGCAGGCAAAGAGATTTCCGCGGTGAAGTGATTTTGCAAAGTTTCAACCCAAATCATTATGCCGTCAAACTTGCCTCTACAGCGGATTATGATGCATTTTATGCTCACGAAATCGAATTACGACGCGAAGTGTTCTATCCTCCATTTGTTCGATTCATCTCCGTAGAATTTTATGGCGGCGACGAAACTAAAGTAATAAGCTATGCAAAAAGATTTGCTTCTTTATTCCCCAAAAGTGCTGCCATTCATGAAATTATGGGTCCTGTGATACCGACAATTGCCAGAATTAGCAACAACTACAGACGTGTAATTTACATCAAAGGCAACAAAACCAAAGACCCGTCCGGAAATATAACCAGAGCAGCTATTCGCGATGTATTGAAAAGATTCGAACTCCCGTTTTCAAAAAATGTTGTGATGATAAAAATAGATATTGATTCTTACTCGTCATTGTAATACATTAACATATTAACATGTATTAAATTACTTAAAAGGGGGTTTTGATGACAAGAATTATATTATCTCTGGCGATTGTATTGCTTACGATATTGCCTCGTGCAAATTCAAACGAATTGACTGACGGGTGGAAACTGAACGGCTACGTGCAAACCATTCCGTACCTTGACGGTCGTGATTTTTCCAACAAAACTTATATGCCAATTTACACATCTATGAAACTGCGGCTCGGAGTTGAAAAAAGTGTTGGCGATTATCTCGATTTTAATGTCCAATTCCAAAATTCTCGTGTTTTCGGGCAAGAAGGGGCAATTACCACAAACAATTCCCATATTTTCATGATTCAAGGCTATCTCGAATTTAAGAATATCCTAAATCAACCGCTATCTTTCAAAGTCGGCAGGTATCAGTCGGATTACGGCACAGGCAGATTTATTAGTGTAAGCCCATGGAATTATGTCGAGCGAGCATTTGACGGTTTCAAGTTGAAGTATGATAATAATGACCTGATGCTCGAAGCATTTTATGCTAAGCATACATCGGAAACAAAATCACAAAACGGAAATGCCTTTCCCTCTGCGAGCATCTTCAAACTCACTGAATATAATGATTATGATATGGCGGGATTATTTGGCGAAAAGAAACTATCCGAGGACATGAAAATTCAGGCTCTGGGTTATATGGAACTTAATAATGTAAAAAATGCGCAGGGTGTGAAAATGTTGGAACGCTTTACCGGTACGCTTTCATTCCTCAAATCTGCCAAACCGCTCGGCGTCACGGTCGAACTCGCTTACCAAGGTGGCAAAAACCAAGGTCGCAACATCGCCGCATACCTCACAAGCGTTAAACTCGATTACAAAATCTCCGATTTCACTTTTACTATAGCCAATGATAAACATTCGGGAACAGCGCCCAATTCAGCTGAAGTCAATACATTCAATAATTATCCTGCAGCGAAGCATCGTTTCTTTGGGCTGATGGATTATTTCACGACAGCGAGCTCAAATTATCCGCTCGGAGTTGATGATTACTACGCGGGTTTTGCATGGAAATTTGCCCAAGATTGGAATATGACTCTTTACGGACACCAATTCATCTCAAACAAGGAAGCATTGAATTATGGCACTGAAATAGATTTGACAATTAGATATAATTTGGACAAGAAAATTTTTGTGGAATTCGGCAACGGAGTATTCTTGCCGGATGATTTGATGATTGACATGTTCGAATCTGCACTTGGACCCGGACACAGCGACCCTGCCTTAGTTACCTATTTGAGGTTCACAGCGAGACTGTAAAATATTAGCCACGACTAAACAATTAAATTGGGATGCAATATTAAATAATATTTGCATCCTATTTTTTTTGTGATTATTTTGCACTTGTAGTTATAACAAATACATAAAAAGTATTATTTGGAATTGATTAAGTGATTAACAGCACTTTATATAGAACTGCAGCATTGATTTTGCTGATTGCAATTGTCTTTACGACCTATAATTTCACGTTAAACGGACATTATCATCGTACTGAAGAAGGTGTATTGATTTATCATTATCATCCCTATGAGCATGATGAAGACAGCGATTCGAGCCAAAGCAAACACACACATACGCAATTACAATTCGTCAATCTCGAGAGCAATACTCATATACGATTCTGCATCGTACTAGCAGTAGTCATACTCCATAATCTGAATGAATCCATAATAGAGCTACAAATCATAGATTTTATACCACATGTCACATCAGTTGATATGCTGTCTCCTCAATTACGCGCTCCTCCTGCACTCTAAAAAAACCCCTTTCTCATTTGTTCTAATCATTTTTAAATATTATTATAAAGTTAATACTATGAAAAAGTATCAAAAATATATCGTATTTTTATGCTTGCTTATAATGTTAGGCAGCACAAACAATTTAATTAGTTCTACGGAAGTCTCTGTGCTCGGGCAAGTTACCGAGAAAAACGGCAAAGGAATTCCCGGAGCAACAATCCGTATCCCAAATACTGTACTTGGGTCTGTCGCTAATGTAGATGGCAATTTTAATGTTAAAAGAGTTCAATCAGGAAATGTCAAATTCTTGATTTCCGCAATTGGTTATAGAAGTCAGAATTTGAAGTAAACATCCAAACTTCCGAAAAAACTTTTGAAATCGGCAGTATCGTGCTCGAAGAATCATCAATCAATACATCCGACATTATCGTAACGGCAACTCGTTCCGAAAAAATCTATGAAGATGTGCCCGTCAAAGTTTCCGTACTTGACGACAGAATTTTTTCCTCTGTTTCCGCAATTACTCTAAACGAAGGTTTAGCATTCCGCCCGGGACTACGAATCGAAAACAATTGCCAAAATTGTGGTTTCAACCAAGTGCGAATCAACGGGCTTGACGGCAGATATTCGCAAATCCTAATTGACAGTAAGCCAATTTTTTCCGCTCTGAATGGCGTCTATGGTTTAGAGCAAATTCCCCAAAATATGATTTCGCGTGTTGAAATTATTCGCGGTGGAGCTTCTACATTATACGGAGGAAATGCCATTGCGGGTGTGGTCAATATAATTACAAAAGACCCGGATACCGATGGCGTAAATGTTGAAATGAGCCAAGCAGTTTTGCCCGGCAATCGTAGTGATGAAGCATTCGGAGGTTCCGACAGAACTTTCAAAATATCGGGTCAATTGCTCAATAATAATGAAAAAGTGGGCGTTAATGTTCATGCCATGAATCGTTCAAGAGATGCTTGGGATGCCAATAATGACGGATTTAGCGAAATACCCTCGATTGATTTGACTGTTTTCGGCGGCAAAATCAACTACAAACCTGACATGTTTACCCGTATTGGTTTGGAATATCATAATATCAATGACAGTCGCCGCGGTGGTAATAAATTTCATCTAAAGCCGCATCAGACCGATGTTACCGAAATGGTCTCGCATAATATTAACGCTGCCGGTTTGACCGCTGAAAGATATATTAATAGTTCGGATAAAATCTCATCGTATTTTTCATACCAAAATACTCATAGAGACAGTTATTACGGCAGTGGAGGCGACGAAAATGCTTATGGAATTACCGATAATTACAGTATGATTTTTGGCTTGCAATACACCAAAGCTATCAGCCAATTTGCCGGAGAACATGTTTTTACGACCGGATTTGAATATAAGCATGATGATTTGAAGGATGTATCGCCTGCGTATAATAGGGCAATCATCCAAAAATCGGATGATTTTGGATTGTATTTGCAAAATGATTGGATGCTTTCTGATATGTTCAGTATTTTGAGCGGTGTACGATTTGACAAAAGCAATTTTATCGAGGATATCATTCTTAGCCCGAGATTTAATGTGCTGATGAAGTTATCATCGAATATGTCGCTTCGTACGAATTTTTCAACAGGATTCAGAGCACCACAAGTTTTCGATGAAGATTTGCACCTTACACAAGTGAATGGCGGCGGAATGGTAATATCAAACAGCCCTGACCTTAAGTCGGAACGCTCGATTTCCTATGGTGCATCTTTAGACCACAATATAAGTTCCGGCAGCGTTCGCTCATCTTACTCATTGGAATTCTTCTCGACAAATTTAAACAATGCTTTTGTATTGGAAAATACAGGTACAAACGAAAATGGTGACATGCTTTTGGTACGAGTCAATGCGGAAAATGCCACTGTAAGAGGCATGACTGCGGAATTTATGTTGGAACCTTGGGACTTTTTGAATTTTTCTACCGGATTTACATACCAAACTTCAAAATATTCTGAAGCTATCGAATGGTCGGAAGGAGTTGAAAGAGGTGAATCAAGCACAGACCGAATGCTTCGGACTCCTAATTTGTACGGATTCTTTACAATTTCAACTGAAATCACATCAAATTTGAATTTTTCAGCTTCGGGAGTTGTAACAGGACCAATGCTCGTACCGCATTATGCAGGTGGAATAGGGCTTGATGGTTTTGAAAATGTAGATGACAAATTGGTAGAAACTTCGACTTTTGTGGACGTAAATTTAAAGGTATCATATCAAATCCTTTCTCAGCCTAATTTGGAACTTGGTTTAACGGTTGGCAATCTTCTGAATTCATTCCAAAATGACTTTGACAGAGGCATGAATAGTGACGCAGGGTATATCTATGGACCTACCAGACCCCGATATTTCGCTCTAAATCTAAAGGCAGGAATTTGATTAAAATAAATAAAAATAATTTGTAACTTTTTAGCTTTTCATGTGTCTATAGTATAAGAAACAAAAATGTAAATTGAAATAAAATATATAAAATTAAGCGGGAGCTTTTAACGTTTGCCATGTTGAATTTCTTTATCTCTTCATTAGCACTCCCTGAATCGAAAAAAATTCGGTATGGCGTTAAAAACAACTCCCGCTGTTTTATTTTATCAAATTTACAATCAGACTATTTCTATTATCAAAGCGTTTGCCTCTCCACCACCAATACACAATGAAGCCAAGCCACGTTTCAAACCTTTTTCCTTCAAAGCATAAATCAAAGTAGTGAGAATTCTTGCACCGGATGCACCAATTGGGTGTCCTAATGCAACTGCTCCGCCATTGACGTTTACTTTTTCGTGTGGAATGCCAAGTTCGCGAATAGAGTGCATCGGTACGCATGAAAATGCCTCGTTAATTTCGAACAAGTCAATATCATCCACAGTCAAACCCGTTTTGTCTAATATTTTCTTGATTACGGCAGTTGGAGCGGTTGTGAACCATTCCGGCTTTTGAGCATGTGAGCAATGAGCAATGACTTTTGCCAATGGCTTCAGCCCCTTAGATTCTGCCCAAACATCCGAAGTAACTACCAACGCAGCAGCCCCGTCATCAATCGAAGAAGCATTCGCGGCTGTAATTGCACCATCTTTTTTGAAAACTGCTTTGAGTTCCGGCACTTTTTCAAACCTGACTTTTGACGGTTCTTCGTCCTCCGAAACAGTAATATCGCCCTTTTTATTTGGAATTACAACGTTTACGATTTCATTTGCAAATCTGCCTGTTTTTTGGGCATCTAAAGCACGTTTGTAACTTTGGATAGCGAATTCATCTTGCGATTCGCGAGTGATATCACATTCAGTCGAGCATAATTCTCCGGCTATTCCCATGTGGAATTTGTTGTAAACATCCCACAAGCCATCATGGACCATCGAATCTATTAATTCTCCGTTTCCCATGCGATAGCCTGTACGGGCATTTTGAAGTAAATATGGTGCGTTCGACATTGACTCTTGCCCTCCGGCAACTACAACCTTAGCGTCGCCGCATTTGATAGCTTGGTCAGCAAGCATCACAGCTTTCAATCCGCTTCCGCAGACTTTGTTGATTGTCATACATTCGACTGATTCGGGCAGACCTGCATAAATGGATGCTTGTCGAGCCGGAGCTTGTCCCACTCCTGCAGCAAGTACATTACCCATTATTACTTCGTCAACGTCTTGAGGACTAATTCCTGCTCTGTTGACTGCTTCCTTGATAACGATAGCTCCCAATTGTGGTGAAGTAAGTTGTGAAAGTGAGCCCATGAAGGCTCCAATTGGAGTTCTTGTTGCTGATAAGATTACTGAGTTCATGTTTTTCCTGAAGAATTATCAATAAGGTCTTAAAACGATGTATCTATTTTGATATTTTCTACGATTTGTAAGTTCTTTAAATTTAGTCGTTTTTATAGGTAAATCAAATATTTTGCCGTATATTTGTCTTTTGTATTGGAATATTTCTGGAAAACATGCAGGTTATACCGATTGAAGCGGGACCGGTAGCCACGATAGGTTACTTGGTTATAGATAAAAAATCCAAAAAAGGAGCAATCATTGATGCGCCCCTTGAAAGCACTACATATTTTGACTCTCTAATCACGGAAAATAAAATCAAAGTAGAAGCTATAATTTTAACTCATACTCATTGGGACCACGTTGCAGATTTAGCAAAGCTACAGCGACTAACACGAGCAAAAGTTTACGTTCACCAACAAGACGAATATAGATTGACTGAGCCAATGAATCATACTATAATTCCTCTGCCTTTCAATATTGAATCGGTCGAGGACTACAAACTTATCACTCACGATGACGAAATCAAAATTGGCAACTTATCGTTCAAAGTTGTGCATACTCCGGGTCATACAGAAGGAGGCATATGTTTGATTGAACACAACCACAAAATCATTTTCGCCGGAGATACCATCTTCAACGAAGGTATCGGCAGAGTTGACTTGCCGGGTGGTTCGATGGACACTCTTTTGAATTCAATCAAAACTGTATTGATGAGCTTGCCTGACAATTTCAAAATTTACAGCGGACATGGTCCGGCTACTACGATTGGATGGGAGCGCCGTCGCAATCCCTTTTTGAATTAGTCTTATGACAGAAATCATTAATCAAGCGTTGATTCTATGAAGATTCATTTGATACAAATAGCGATACTTTTAACTGTTGTATGCTTTTTACAAGCCTGCTATTCGTTTACAGGTGGCTCGATTCCGTCGCATCTCAAGACTCTTTATATAGCGGCTGTAAACGACAATAGTGGCTTTGGAAATCCTGAATATCGAAATTTGTTGACTGATAATTTGATTAATGTTTTTCGTACTGACAATTCATTTTCTCAAGTGGATTTTGGTGGTGATGCTCGCTTGACTGTTATAATCACAGCAATTCGCGAAAATCCTGTTACTGTTAGCCCGGGTGAATTAGAAACAGAACGTAAAGTGGAAGTTCATTGCGATGTCGAATATTATGATAATGTCAAGAAAAGCGTGATTTTCAAGAAAAATTTTATGACTTATGACATATATCCTGTATCTGACGCTATAACAGGGCGTACACAAGCTATTACCACCGCGCTAACTCAAGTTGCAGATGATATATTGTTGGCAGTTGTATCGGGTTGGTGATTTTTTTCATATTTTTGTGTTGTAAAAATAATTATTGGCAATAGTCATTGTATATGGAAAATATTATACTCATTATTTACTTCGTTTCTCTAAGCATTTTATTTATGTTCGGTATTCATGGCGTGATTTTGCTCTATTACTACCGCAAAACACACGCTGCAAATCATCCGAACGAGAAAATGCCTGAAACATTCCCTCTTGTCACAATCCAATTGCCTATTTTCAACGAGAAATACGTTGTAGCAAGGCTTATTAAATCGATTTGTGAGATAGAATACCCAAAAGACAGACTTGAAATCCAAGTTCTCGATGATTCGACAGACAATACAACCGAAATCGCACAAGATTTGGTCAATCAGTATGCCGCTAAAGGATACGATATTGTATATGTCAACAGAAAAAGTCGCAATGGATTCAAGGCAGGTGCACTTAAATACGGGCTCGAATTTGCGAAAGGGGAATTTGTAGCAATTTTTGATGCAGACTTTGTCCCTAATAGTGACTTTCTGCTCAAAACAATTCCACATTTCAATAATCCCGAAATTGGCATGGTCCAAACAAGATGGGAACATCTTAACGCGGAGTATTCCTTCTTGACGAAGGCTCAAGCACTCGCTTTGGACGGTCACTTCGTGATTGAACAACAAGTGCGGAATAAAGCCGGATTCTTCATCAATTTCAACGGTACAGCCGGCGTTTGGCGACGCGATTATATTTTCGATGCCGGTAATTGGCAAGCTGATACACTCACAGAAGACCTTGACTTGAGCTACCGTGCTCAGATTAAGGGTTGGAAATTCCGTTTCCTAAATGATGTTACTTCGCCTGCTGAATTACCTGCAGACATCAATGCTCTCAAGACACAGCAATTTCGTTGGACGAAGGGTGCGGTCGAAACTGCAATCAAGATGTTACCCAAAGTTTTCAAATCTAATCTTTCGCTGAAAGTGAAGTTTGAGTGCTTTGTTCATCTAACATCAAATATTGTATTTCCATTCATTATTGTCGTAGCATTGCTCAATATTCCACTGGTTGTAATCAAAAACACAATTGGCGGATTTGACGAATATTATTCTATGATGTCAATTTTTGTTCTTGCATCGGTGTCAACATTTTTGTTTTATACTTATGCCCAAAAAGCTTTGCATTTGGATTGGAGGAATCGTTTATTGCTGTTTCCGGTCTTTCTTGCCGGAAGTATGGGATTTGCGGTAAATAACTCCAAAGCAGTAATCGAGGCTCTCATCGGCAAAAAATCTGCATTCGCACGTACACCAAAGGAAGGCATCGTCGGGATGCAGAAATCAGGCACTGCCAAATCGTACTTCCAACGCAAAATTAGTGGCACTGTAATCGTCGAATTGCTTTTGGCGCTCTATTATGTTGCAGGTATAATTATTTCGGCAGCATATCTCGAAATTGCAGCTATTCCGTTCCAACTTCTCTTCTTATTTGGATTTGGCACAGTTGGATACTTGTCTTTGCGACATGCACTTGCCAAGTAGTAAGAAAATTTAATATTTATATGGAGACAGATATTATTTTCTGTCTCTTTTTTTATATATTTGCAATTCAAATTTGTGACTCTTGATATGGGATTTAGGTGGACACAATCAGCCAAGATAATTTAAGAGAATATGACATTACCGAAATACTCGGCATAGCTTGGAATATTTACCGAGCTAAATACTATCTCTTATTCTCGATTGGATTTTTAGTTTATTTGCCGTCGAATATTCTTGTGGCAACAATGCCACATATCAATATCGAACATCTTTTGGGTGCAGACTATATCTCAAGATTGGGCTTCTCGGCTACTTTGATTAGCTCAATGCTCTTAGGATTCGGCGGAAATATAGCTATTGCCATTGCAATCAACCAAATTGTGTTTGAGCAGCGCGAATCCGTGAAAAGTGTATTAATGCAATTCCTCTCGAAAATGTTAAAAGATTGGTACGTCAATATATTAGTTATAGGAGTGTTTTTTGTAGCGGCTTTGTTGTGGCTAACGTCAATTTTTCTTAACGCTTTTTTGTTTTTGTTGGTATCAGTGCCTGCAATAATCCTACTCGTTTATTGGGTTTTTGGGATTTATTCGTTCGCTATGCGTGATTTGAACCTATATGAATCACTGAAATATAGTTATGCTGTGGTATATGGGCGATGGAGCAAAGTATTCTTATACACAGTATCTTTATTTTTATTGTCATTAGTTGTCGTGATTTTTTCAGCTATACCATTTTCATTGTTAGGTGGAAATGTGGTTTTGGAAGTTACTTTCAACACATTAGTTTCGATTTTATCTTCATTTTTCGTTGTTGCATTCTCTGTTTTCTTCGTAAATTTTGAAGAATCATCAAATAAAAAGCACTAAATAGTAACTATTTTCAAAAAAAAGTGAAATTTATTGAAATTACTTGTAACTTTCTGATAACTTCATGTGTCTTTTATGAAAGCAATAATCTGAAATTGTTCAAAAGCATTTTGTGGATTTACCGAAACTTGTTAACTTTGCTATTTACAATTAGAACATTTTTAAATTTATTTTTGTTAAAACATTTTAAGGAAACGTAATGAAAAGATTCTTTTACACTTTACTTGTGATGGTAGTATTTCCTGCCCTCGTGTATTCACAAGGCCTTTTCCTAAACGAAGCATCTACTTCGCCTGCCCAAAATCATATGAACGAATCTGAACTTCTGCAAATAATTCCGGAAGTCAGTTATGACAAACAATTGGCACCATTTAGTCAAGGTAAATTCAAGGAAATCGGTATCACGATTGACTTGATTTTCAACACTTATTACTCGGGCGTAACTCCTTTTGTTTACGAACCCAATTCAGGTACTTTGATTTATGTCCAAACTGATAGAATCAGAGTTCCCGAAGGCTCCGACTCTGCAGCCTTGACAGGTATCGTTAGAATTTATACTTCACAAGACGGTGGCAACAATTGGCAAACTCACGAAATTTACCGCAAATGGGGCTCTGTTCCTGTGAATGCTTCAATCGCTGTATTGAATCCTAACAATGAAACAAATCCTGCGAACTTTAAGTACGTAATCTCAACAAGACATTTTGAATTGGTGAGAGAAATGGGACAACCTGATGATTATGCCGGAAAAGGTGGACTCTTCTTGCTTTACGAAGGAAACAACTTCTCATATATTGAATATCCTGAAGCAGGACCTTTGTCGAATAACCCGGGCACAAACCAACTTTGGAGTATGACCAATATGACTGCATCAAGTGCAAAGGGTGGCAATCACTTTTATTCGGGCGGTTTATTGACACCGGCTAATAATTTTATTCAATATGGTTACTATGGATTTGGTTATATTGAACTTGAAACTTCCGATGTTGGTTCTTCAATTCCTCCTCAATTTAATTACGACCAATTCAAACCAAGTTCAGGTGGCTTAGGTTCTTCATTTACAAGCCAAATGAATCTTGACGTTGACGCTCAAGGCAATGTTTATGCAGCCGTTAATAATCATTTTAAACCAAATACTGATGACCCGGCTCGTGTTGTTGGCGTTTCAAAATCCGCTGACAATGGTAAAAGTTTCTCCGAATTCAATAAAATGTCATTGTCCATTATTGAGGACTTTGTGTCATTCAAGGGTGGAAGCACTGCAATTGGTTCAGCTCAACCCGGCTTATATCCTTATGCTTCCAATGGTTTCAGAGTTACAGCGGAAGACGAATACAGCTTTATTTATAGAATATTTAGTTGGGCATCAACAGAATCCGGTGCTGCATTTATCGTAGAAGCATTTAGAAAAGATGGTCAATGGGGAATGAGAGAAATTTCTACATTTAATGGACACAAGTGGAGAATCCCATATGTGATTCAAGATACGAATGCAGCTTCAGCACCACCACGAGATGAGTTCTTTAATAATTCAAGACAACAAGAAGTTCAACTTGCTATTACTGCAGATGGTCAATACCTTATTGCAAAATGGATGGACAACCGCGATAATTTAGTTAAATTGGAAACACCACAAACTTTAGTAGGTGGAGGTGTAGTTGATTCAATGTTAACTACTGATATTTTCTATTCATACAGAGCAGTTAATGGTACACAATGGTCACCGGCATATAATTTGACTGATGACGTTTGGATGAACAAAGGTACTTGGATTCCAAATATTGTTCCAAGTATCAACCAAATACCTATCATCGAACATGCAACTGTTAGATTTACAAATCCTGCTAATCCAAGACTTAATTATCCTTACTTTATGCAAAATTATGTTGTACAAGCAAGTATTCGTAATCATATTCTTGTTGCTACTTTTGACGGGCTTAATCCCGGCAATATCCGTAACGAACAGATTCAAATTCCAGAAGGCGTCGCTGGTGCAAGTGTTGATGAAGAAAATTATAACTTCAGAGTGTTCAACATGAACCCTAATCCTGTTGATAACGAAGGCTACATCAACTATCAATTAGATGCTCCCGGTCATGTAACAATCGACATTCACAATTCATTAGGCCAAAAAGTCATGAACGTACGTAATGCATTCACAGACCAAGGCTTATGGCAAGCTAATTTCTCAGCTTCAGAATTACCATCAGGTGCTTATTTCTACACTTTGACCTTCAATGGCAAATCTGTAACAAAAACAATGCACATTGCTCGTTAATTCTTAGAATTGAATTCCAAATTCAAGGCTGTCTCACAAGGGCAGCCTTTTTTTTGCTCAAAATTGTATATCAAAATCTCTCGGACGATTCCATGCGATTGCAGAGTAAAATCTTTGCATTCTCATTGCGTCAATTTATCCGTTCAGGAGGCTTTAAAACTCGATTTCCCTATTGAATACATGTTACAAAATGATTGTAAAAATCTCTTAAATATTTTGAAATTAATCATCCAAAAATATGAAATTCATTGACCTCGATACACAATACAAGCGGCTAAAAAACTCCATAGACACCGAAATATCAAAAGTGCTTGATTCGGGCGCCTTCATCATGGGTGGCAAAGTAGCGGAATTGGAGCAACTATTAGCCGACTATGTTGGAGTGAAACATTGCATATCTTGTGCATCCGGAACAGATGCACTATTAATGCCACTTATGGCATGGGGCATTGGCAGGGGAGACGCCGTATTTACTACACCGTTTACATTCATAGCCACAGCTGAAGTAATTGCTCTAACAGGAGCTACACCCGTTTTTGTAGATATTGACCCCAAATCGTTCAATATTGACACAAATGAGCTCGAATCCAAAATCAAACAAGTCATTTCCCACGGGAATTTGAAAGCTAAAGCAATCATACCTGTGGACTTATTTGGATTGATGCCGGATTATTCCCAAATTAGCGAAATAGCCGCAAAATACGGACTCAAAGTTATCGAAGATGCGGCACAATCATTCGGAGCTACGCAATCCGCAAAGAAAGCAGGTAGTTTCGGGGATGTAGCAGCCACATCATTTTATCCTGCAAAACCGCTCGGATGCTACGGAGATGGTGGGGCAATTTTCACAAATGACCCGGAAACAGCAATGCTACTGCAATCAATCAGAGTTCATGGTCAGGGCGAAGATAAGTACAACAATGACCGAATAGGCATTAATGGGCGATTGGATACTATTCAAGCCACGATTTTAATTGAAAAAATGAAAATTTTCGATGAAGAACTTTTGATGCGGAATAAAATTGCTAATTCATATGCTACGCGCCTCAAAACTGTTAAAACTCAATTCATTCCTGAAAGTAATTCAAGTGCTTGGGCATTGTATTCAGTGCTCGCAAAAGATAGCGAGCATCGCCGAATCATAATGGAAAAATTAAGCCGTCAGGGCATTCCGAGTGTTATTTATTATCCGAAGCCTCTACACTTGCAAAAAGCCTTTGATGACCTTGGCTATAAAAAGGGTGATTTTCCGATTTCCGAAATGATTTCAGAACGCATTTTCAGTTTACCTATGCACCCATATTTGACCGAAACGGAAATCAAGCAAGTATGCGAAGTGGTGAATTCGTATGAATGAATTAGCAATTATTTGGAATAGATAATACAATTTGAGCTACCGTCGGAATTTCGAGACCATTTTTGGTCTGTAACGATATTTCCGTTGCCTACAATTTTAGTCTTTACACCACCGGCATTCAAAATTGCAAGAGCACTTCTGAGTGGCATTCCTTTCAGCACAACTATTGCATCAGGGCTTTGGACAGTGTCAGTGGCTACGATTGTCATATCAACGATTTTCCCGTTTATTGTTCGGCTATGTGCTTTGGGATTTTGCGCCAACACGATTCCTTGCGAATTGCCGGAATAAGTCAGCCCAAATCCGCGATTTTTGAGCAAATCCTCGGCTAATTCGGACTTCAATCCTACAATATTCGGTACTAAAACGGAATCCTTGTTAGTTTTGGTACTGTCAACAAATTTATTAGCAATTGCAGTATTTGGATTTGCTCCCGTCCATTTGGAAGCAATTCCTCTGAAAATTGGAGCAGCAGTAGCACCACCGTAGATGCTCGTGCGAGGTTTGTCCAACATCACGATTAATGCTACTTGTGGGTCGTTAGCCGGAAAATAACCCGCAAACGTAGCTGTATAATTTTCCTTAGAATATCTACCGTCAACGATTTGTTGCGAAGTACCCGTTTTCCCGCAAATTTCCAATCCGTCAACTCTTGCAGCTTTGCCGGTTCCTCGGCTTACGACGCCTTTCAATATGTCAGTCAATCTTGCAGCCGTTTCCTCCGATATTACACGTCTGACTACTACAGGATTCTGCGAATAGACTTCTCTCCCTTCCGAATCGAATACTGAACTTACTAAATAGGGTTTCATCAAAGTGCCGCCATTAGCTACAGCACCGTATGCGTTTGCCATTTGAAGCGGCGTCACCGATAAACCATAACCAAAACCCAAATAGCGTTTTGTAGAAGATGTGAAATTTTTTGGTTTGGGTAATTTTCCGGTCACTTCACCCGGGAAATCAACATCGGTTTTGATGCCGAAACCGAAATCTCGCAAATATTTGTAGAAATTATTATCGCTCATCATATTTGCCACAGTTGAAAGTATGATGTTAGATGAATATTCCATCGCCTGACGGAAAGAAATCCTCCCTAAGGGCTTTACATCGCGAATTACGTAGCTTCTCATTGTGAGAGTGCCAAGGTGACCGTCTAACGTATCAGTTTCCTTGATGATATTCTCTTCTAAAGCAGCGGCTGCCGTAATCAGCTTGAACGTCGAACCGGGTTCGTATGTATCGGTAATCGCTCGCATTCGCAAAAAGGCGGAGGACATGCCACCGGGCTTGTGTGGGTCGTAACTTGGGTATGATGCTATGGCGATAATTTCGCCTGTTTTCGGGTGTAAAGCTATCACTGTACCGCTCTCGGCACCGGCATTTTCTACACCGGTTTTCAATTCATGCTCGACAATTCGCTGCAAATCAATGTCAATAGTAAGATTCATCGAATAACCATCGAATGCCGGAATCAATGGTAAATCTGCTGCCGGACGTAACCTGCCTGCACCATCACGATTCATTATCATATAACCATCGCGACCTTTCAACAAACTATCCCATTTGAGTTCTAAGCCGCTCAAACCATGGTTATCAACGTCCGTAAAGCCTATTAGCTGCGATGCGATATTATCATATTGATAAATCCGTCGCGGCTCGCGAATAAGAATCAAACCTTTGTCGGAAAATCCTACCAACTTGTTAAACTTTGTAGGGTCAGCCCTGCGTGTTATCCAAACGAATGATTTTTTTGATGCTTTAACTTTTGAAATAATTCCCGATGCACTGTATCCGTAATCATGTTCGACAGCATTAGCAAAACCCTTCAAATCTTGGATATGGCGAGGGTCAATAGCTATCGAAACGCTTTCAAAATTTGATGCGATTACTTTGCCATTACGGTCATAAATAATGCCTCGTTCCGGTGTCAGATTGACTTTTGATTCGTGTTGGCGTTTAGCTTTTGACTTGTATTCTTCATTTGAAATGACCTGAATATCAATCAATCGCCAGATAATTATTGCCATTCCGATATTGACAGTAATCAAAACCAACCAGAATTTCCAAAATTTCTTTTGCCTTATTTCATTTTCAGGAGCGTTCATATAGCGTTATTCGATTACCTGCGGTGCAACATCAGGGGTTACCATATCTAATTCTTCGGTTGCATAATTGATAATGCGCTCTGCTGACTGCAAATGAATTACTTGCGATTGAAGTCGCTTATTTTTGTCTCTCAGTTCATTTGCAAGCTTTTCCAACTCACGTTTTTGCACAAGCAAACCGTTAATGCTCCTAACATTGGAAACAAAAACTAATGCCGCTGCCGCAGCAACAACGATGAACACAAGCACTAACCAACGGTTGTCCTTGAGCCAATCAGTTATTTTCGTTGTAAAATTAAACATGATAATAAATCTGCATCATAATGCCTAAAAAAGAAAAGAAAAAGTATTCCCCCATACTAATACAAACATACAAACAAGAAAGATGAATAAAAAACAGAAAAAAATATAATATTTGAAAAAAAAGTTTTTGTAAATAAAAAAATCTTGCTATTTTTGTAGTTCTCTATTTGAGATGAGAATAATAATAAACAGGATAAACGATGCCTAAGATGAAGTCAAACGGATCTGCCAAGAAGCGGTTTAAAATCGCTTCAAGCGGTACTATAAAGCGACGCAAAGCTTATGGAAGTCATATTTTGACTAAAAAAAGTTCTAAGCGCAAAAGAAATTTGAAGCAGTCAACAGTCATCAGTGATGTTGATGTTCGTGGTGTAAAAAGATTATTAGCAAAAGCCTAAACGGCTAAATCGGGCAAAAGGGGTAGCGGCTCTCCCTCAGCCCTAAAATATTAGGAGGTTTGTAACCATGCCAAGAGCAAATAATAAAGTAGCGGCTCGCAATAAAAGAAAAAGAATTTTAAAGCTTGCCAAAGGCTATTGGGGACTAAGAAAGAATGCTTGGACCATTGCCAAAAATCATATCGAAAAAGGTTTACTTCATGCCTTTGTAGGACGTAAATTAAAGAAACGTAGCTACAGAAGCTTATGGATAATGCGTATTAATGCTGCTGCTCGTGAGAACGGTACTACATACTCACAACTTATCCATGCTTTGAAGATGAAGAATATTCAGATGAATCGTAAAATCTTAGCAGATTTCGCTATGAACAAACCTGAAGTCTTCCAAGCGATTATTCGCAATGCAATGAATTAAGAGTTTTTGTATTGTTATTTGAAATATTTTTAGTATTTTTGTAAGCTATTCAATTTGGGCAGATACCGAAGCGGTTAAACGGGGCAGACTGTAAATCTGCTAGGTAACACCTTACGGAGGTTCGAATCCTTCTCTGCCCACCACCAAGATTTTAAATTGACAGCTTTTGCGGGAGTAGCTCAGTTGGTAGAGCATCAGCCTTCCAAGCTGAGGGTCGCGGGTTCGAGTCTCGTCTCCCGCTCGAAAATTTGAGAAGTCATTCAGCATATTGCTAAATGGCATCGCGGTTTGCGAGTATTGGCATTATGCTGATGTAGCTCAGCTGGTAGAGCACGTCCTTGGTAAGGACGAGGTCACGGGTTCAAGTCCCGTCATCAGCTCAGCTGAATACGGGTGTAGCTCAATTGGTAGAGTAGCGGTCTCCAAAACCGTTGGCTGTGGGTTCAAGTCCTACCACCCGTGCAAATTTTTCGTGGTGTGCCCTATGGGTTATGCCGAATTTTTTACGTTAATTAATAAAGTTCAAAATGGTTGGTAAAATAAAAAAGTTCACCGGTGAAGTTGTCTCCGAAATGAAGAAGGTCTCATGGCCCTCAAGAGAGCAATTGCGTGAATCAACTATTGTTGTGGTAGTCGTCACCGGCATACTCACTGTTTTTACATTCATTATTGATGAAATAATGACTTTTTTCATGAAATCAATTTTTTAATCCGGCGATACAAGTATGACTGATTACGGCGAACATATAGACGAAACCAAGATTGAACCGCGATGGTATGCTATTCGGACTTACACAAGTCACGAGGCTAAAGTCAAGACGGGTATCGAAGCCGAAATCAAAAGAATGAATTTGCAAGAGAAAGTTCTCGAAATTGTCATTCCGCAAGAAACCGTCTTTGAAGTCAGAAATGGCAAGAGAAGAACTCGGATTAAGAACTTTTTGCCCGGATACATTCTCATTAAAGCCATTTTAGATCGCAGAACTCGGGATATCATAAGCCAAGTACCATCAATCGTTAGTTTTGTTGGTCGTCGCAGCGAGCCCGTTGCTTTGCAACCACACGAAGTTGAGAGAATTATCGGAAGAGTCGAAGAACGCAAGGATATTACAACTGTCGAAACTTCTTTTGCCGTTGGTGACCCTGTCAGGGTTATCGAAGGACCATTCAACTCCTTCAACGGTACTGTAAAAGAAATTAACTTCGAAAAACAAAAACTCAAAGTTGAAGTCGGAATCTTAGGCAGGAAAACTCCTGTCGAGCTTGATTTCAGCCAAGTTGAATTAGAAATATAGAATTTTAGTAAAGTATAAATAAAGCACTTATATGGCAAAGAAAGTAATTGGTTCGTTCAAGTTGCAGCTCAAAGCTGGGGAAGCAACAATGGCGCCGCCCGTAGGTCCGGCTTTCGGTCAGCGAAGCCTTAACGGTATGGAATTTGTAAAGCAATTTAACGGTAAAACTTCGAAGGATATCGGCACGATATTCCCCGTTTTAGTTACTTATTTTAGTGATAAGTCGTTTACTTTTGTTATCAAATCCCCACCCGCTTCAGTTTTGCTTGCTAAAGCTGCCGGATTAAAAAGTGGTTCGAAAGAACCGAACAAAGTGAAAGTTGGAAAAGTAAATCGCCAACAGATTGAGGATATCATCACAATCAAAAAGAATGACCTCAACGCTTATGATATTGAAAAATCTGTTTCCATGATAGCCGGAACGGCTCGAAGCATGGGTATAGTAGTCGAAGACTAATTTTTGTAATTTAATATAATTAATAACATGAAAAATCGAGGAAAAAGATTCAGCGCACTGCTGAAAAGTTACGACCAAGACGCAATATATGATGTAAATGATGCAATTCCGCTCGTTAAGAAAAATGCTACTGCAAAATTCGACGAGTCCTTTGAAATGGTCATGAATCTCGGTGTCGATCCTCGTAAAGCAGATCAAATGGTTCGCGGTACTGTATCGCTGCCCCACGGCACAGGTAAGAACGTCAGAGTGCTCGTATTGGCAAAAACACCGAAAGATCAAGAAGCTTTAGACGCAGGCGCCGATTATGCAGGTCTTGATGAATATGTCGAAAAAATTAAGGGTGGTTGGGCAGACATTGACGTTATTGTCGCAACTCCCGATGTTATGGGCGAAGTTGGTAAACTCGGTCGTATATTAGGTCCTCGTGGCTTGATGCCGAACCCCAAAGTCGGTACTGTTACTTTCGACGTAGCGAAAACAGTCGTAGAATTGAAAGCCGGTAAAATTGAATATCGTGTTGATAAAACCGGTAACATTCATGCCGCAATCGGAAAGTGCTCATTTGATGTAGCACAACTTACTGACAATGCCAATGCTTTATACTCAAGTATATTGAAAGCAAAGCCTTCGACGGCTAAAGGCAAATACATTAAAAAAGTTGCGTTTTCCTCGACCATGGGTCCGGGCGTAAACGTCAAAGAGTCAACTTTTAATAACGAATAAGACTATTACGCGCTAATTTCAGGCTCGCTTCTCGCCCCAAAACGGGGTTGTGTCTGAGATTAAACATATAATTGGTAATATATATTTATGGTAACAAAAAAGAAAAAACAGCAATTAGTTGACATTCTTGTCAATCAACTGCAGGAAGCTGAAGGCATCTTTCTTGTAAATTTCGAATCTATGGACGTTGAGTTAACCAACCGATTCCGTAAATTAATTTTCGAGAAAGAGCTGAAGTACAAAGTGGCTAAAAATACTTTGCTTCGCAGAGCTTTAGACGTAGTCGGCAAATTCGATGTCCCTGATGACGTTTTGAAAGGTCAGACCGCCATCGTTTTTGGTTATAAGGACCCGACTAAGCCCGCAAAGGTTATCAAAGAATTCTCCGAAAAAGGTGGCAAGCCTGCTTTCAAAGCAGCAGTCATCGAAGGGCAATTCTTTGGCAGTTCGCAACTAAGTGTAGTCGCTTCGTTGCCGTCTCGTGACGATTTAATGGCAGCTATTGTTGGCAGCCTCGGTGCTCCTGCATCCGGTATCGTCGGTACTATTAACTCTGTATTGAGTGATGTCGCATCATTAATAGAAGAAGTTGCTAAAAAGCAGAATGATGCTGCGTAATTAATTATTTTGTAAAATATTTTTAAAAAAGTGAGTTTATAATGTCAGAAAAAATAGAAAAATTATTAGAAGAAATTGCTTCTTTGACACTTCTCGAAGCATCAGAACTTAAAAAAGCAATGGAAGACAAATTCGGTGTAACTGCCGCTGCTCCTATGATGATGGGTGCTATGGCTGCTCCTGCAGCTGCTGCAGCTCCTGCTGAAGAAGAACAAACTGAGTTTGACGTAGAATTGACTGAAGCCGGCGACAAGAAATTGAACGTTATCAAAGTCGTTCGCGAATTGACAGGCATTGGTCTGAAAGAAGCTAAAGACCTTGTAGAAGCTGCACCTAAAGTTGTTAAAGAAGGAGCTTCGAAAGATGAAGCTATGGATATTAAAAAGAAATTGGAAGAAGCAGGCGCTAAGGTTACACTTAAATAGCTTGTTATATCTCGTATCAACGGGGAAAGTGAGTAATATTTACTCGCTTCCCCCTTTTGTTCTTATTTTGGGTTGGTCACTTTAATTAATCAAAATATAAATTTATAATTATCAATTGATGAATAAATATATACTAAAAAAGGGTTTTTATGATATTTCTGCTAACGGCAGCGACATCATAAAATCCCTTATTTTTTGTCCTAAAGCGTTAACAGGAGGTGCTCAGTGGACGTAAATACTAGCAACATCGGTACGGATAACAGATTAGATTATTTGGTAGGTCACAAAACCTATGGTAATCTTGATTTGAAACTCCTCGAAACCGGAGACGGTATTTTCAGACTTCGTAAAAGAGTGAGCTTTTCTCGCTCCTTAGTTACACCGGTTTATCCCGATTTACTAAGTGTGCAATTAGACTCATTCGAAGAATTTATGCAGGAATATGCTCCTGCTTCCAAACGCCGCGACGTTGGTTTGCAAGCGGCTTTTAAGATGAATTTCCCAATCGAAGATGCCTCATCAATGTTCCAACTTGAGTTCATTGATTATAGCATCGAAAAGCCAAAATATAGCGAAGAAGAATGCCGTGAACGCGAACTTACTTATGCTAAACCTTTGAAAGCCAAGTTGAGATTATCGAGCAAAGCCGATAAAAGCACTGACGATTATTTCGAAGCAATCGAGCAAGAAGTCTATTTAGGCAATCTTCCTTCAATGACTTCACGCGGTACATTCATCATCAACGGAGCTGAAAGAGTTATTGTAAGCCAGATTCACCGTTCACCGGGAGCATTCTTCGATGATGCTGTCCACCCGAACGGCACACGTATCTATACTGCAAGAATTATTCCGTTCAGAGGCTCATGGATAGAGTTTACTACCGATATTCATGACGTAATGTATGCCTATATCGATAGAAAGAAGAAATTCCCTGTCACTACACTCATCAGAGCATTAGGTTACTCATCTGACGAAAATATAATCGAACTTTTCGGTTTGACTGATGAAATCGAACCGGACGAAGTTGACGAATCACTCCTCGGTATGAAAATTGCCAACGACCTTGTTGACTTAACTACAGGCGAAATCATTGGCGGCAGAGATATGATTATCTCGCCCGAAATACTCGAAATGATGAACGCCACAAAGTTGGCTCCATTCAAAGTTTATAAATATACCGACCCTACTGAAGAGCCGGTAATTGCTCGTACATTGACTAAAGACCCATCGAGAACTCGTGAAGACGCTCTTGAGCACATCTATAGACAACTTCGTTCGAGTGACCCTCCCGATATCGAAACAGCAGAAGCATTGTTGGACAAATTGTTCTTCAATTCAAAACGTTACGATTTAGGTTTGGTAGGTAGATTCAGAATTAACGAAAAAATGGGATTAGAAATTCCATACGACGAAACGACATTAAGAACTGAAGATATTATCACAATTATCAAGCATTTGATTTATCTTCATGATAATAAATTAACAGGCGATGACATTGACCACTTGGGCAATAGAAGAGTACGTACAGTAGGCGAGCAACTCAGTACCCAATTCAATTTGGGACTTGCACGTATGGCTCGTACAATTCGCGAAAGATTGAGTTTGCACGAAGAAGAAGTGCCGACACCTTCGGAATTAGTAAACGCTCGTACAATTAGCTCTGTGATTAACCAATTCTTTGGGACTAATCAGCTATCCCAGTTCATGGACCAAACTAATCCGCTTGCCGAATTGACGCACAAAAGACGTACGTCAGCTTTGGGTCCCGGTGGTTTGACGCGTGAAAGAGCCGGTTTTGAAGTACGTGACGTTCACTATACTCACTACGGCAGATTATGCCCGATTGAAACTCCTGAAGGTCCGAATATCGGTCTTATTTCATCATTGGCAATTCATGCCCGTATCAATGATTTGGGTTTTATCGAAACACCTTATCGTATTGTACGTGATGGTATTGTTTCTTCGGAAATCGAATACCTTTCAGCCGAAAAAGAAGATATGAAAATCATTTGTCCTGCATCATCACCTTTAGATGAAAATAACAGGATAGTCGGCGAAAAAGTAAGAGCAAGAAAATCAGGTGACTTCGTATTAGTTGACCCGTCAGAGGTTAACTATGTTGACGTTTCGACTGACCAAATCACAAGTCCTGCATCATCTTTGATTCCTTTCCTCGAACATGACGATGCAAACCGTGCCTTGATGGGCTCAAACATGCAACGTCAAGCTGTTCCACTTCTGCGTCCGGCTGCTCCTGTAATCGGAACCGGCATGGAAGCAAGAGTTGCAAAAGATTCGAGAACTTTGATGCTTGCCGAAGAAGATGGAATCGTCGAATACGTAAGTGCAGAAATGATTCGTATCCGTTACGAAGATAACAGGTCGGATATTGACAAAATGTTAAATTTCGACCGCAAAGAAGTCGTTACTTATAAATTGTTGAAATTCTTCAGAACGAACCAAGATACTTGTATCAACCAAAGACCAATCGTTTCAGCGGGTCAAAGAGTGGTCAAAGGGCAACCTATTACTGACGGCGCTTCGACTGACCAAGGCGAATTAGCTTTGGGACAAAACGTTATGGTTGCATTTATGCCTTGGCGTGGTTATAACTTTGAAGATGCGATTATCATTTCACGTAGAATGGTAGCCGAAGACATTTTCACATCTATACATATCGAAGAA
Organism: Candidatus Kapaibacterium sp.; assembly: GCA_023957315.1. NCBI lineage: Bacteria > Pseudomonadati > Bacteroidota > Eximiradiia > Eximiradiales > Kapaibacteriaceae (SeqCode) > Kapaibacterium (SeqCode) > Kapaibacterium sp. (SeqCode). The sequence goes on along the minus strand of JAMLHE010000001.1, from coordinate 323,748 downwards.
TTCACTCTTCAAGTTCGTGATACAAAACGCGGCGAAGAAGAGTTCACTCGCGAAATCCCGAACGTCAGCGAAGAAGCAGTTAAAGACTTAGACGAAACCGGTATAATCAGAATCGGCGCTAATATCCAAGAAGGCGATATTCTTATCGGTAAAATCACTCCAAAAGGTGAAACTGACCCGACTCCTGAAGAAAAATTATTGCGTGCAATCTTTGGTGACAAAGCCGGCGACGTTAAAGACGTTTCGCTCAAAGCTACACCCGGACTAAAAGGTGTTGTAATCAATACTAAATTGTTTACTCGCAGATTAGTTACTATGGATAAAGACACTCGCGCCTCAGAGAAAAAACGTCAAGAAATGATTAATAAGATGGAAAAAGAAACCATCAAAAAATTGGACGACGAATGTGTAAACAGAGTTTCAGTCCTTATTGACGGCGAAAAATTACTCGGTTTGAGATTAGTCAACGGTGTTACTGTTTTCAGAGCAGGTCAAAAAGTTACTGTCAAAGATGTTATCGGTGCTTATTCCGAAGGCTTACTTAAGCCTGAATTAATCACAGACGACCAACCGATTTTATCCGATGATGTCAAAAATGACTTACTCATCAACATGCTATCTAACTTTTTATCGAAACGTAAAGATGAGCAAGCTAAATTCAGAGCAGAGAAAAACAAATTAGCTGCCGGTGACGAACTCCAACCCGGAATTCTTCAGATGGCTAAAGTTTATGTTGCTAAGAAACGTAAATTGCAAGTCGGTGATAAAATGGCGGGACGTCACGGTAACAAGGGTATCGTATCTAAAATCGTTGCTCCCGAAGACATGCCGTTCATGGCAGACGGAACTCCAGTGGATATCGTATTGAATCCACTCGGCGTACCATCACGTATGAACTTGGGGCAGTTGTACGAAACCGCTCTCGGATGGGCAGGTAATAAATTAGGTTTGCACTTTGCAACTCCGATTTTCGATGGTGCTACATGGGATCAAGTTGGCGATTATCTCGAAAAAGCAGGGCTACCACGAGATGGTAAGACTTACCTTTTCGACGGACGTACCGGCGACAGATTCGATATGAAGATTACTATCGGTATCATATATATTCTTAAGCTCGCTCACTTGGTTGCAGATAAATTGCACGCTCGTTCGATTGGACCATATTCTCTAATCACCCAACAACCACTCGGCGGTAAAGCCCAATTTGGTGGTCAAAGACTTGGTGAAATGGAAGTATGGGCACTCGAAGCTTACGGCGCTGCACATACTCTGCAAGAAATGATTACGGTCAAATCTGACGACGTCCAAGGAAGAGCACGTATGTACGAATCTATCGTGAAGGGCGATAATATGCCCGACCCGAATATACCCGAATCATTCAATGTATTGATTCGCGAATTACAAGGCTTGTGCCTTGAAGTACATATTGAGTAGAATAAATTAAAACGACAAAAATTAATAATAAATATAAGGGAGATTTATAATGCAACCATTGCAAATCCCGAGAAGAGGATTCCGAAAGATTTCTATCAAAATCGCCTCGCCGGATGATATATTAAATCGTTCACATGGCGAAGTCACTAAACCGGAAACTATCAATTATCGGTCGTTTCGTCCTGAAAAAGATGGGCTTTTTTGCGAGAAAATCTTCGGTCCTATACGCGATTGGGAATGTGCCTGCGGCAAATACAAACGTATTCGCTACAAAGGTATAGTTTGCGACCGATGTGGTGTCGAGGTTACTCAGAAATCTGTGCGCCGCGAACGCATGGGACACATCCAATTGGCTGTTCCTGTCGTTCACATTTGGTTCTTACGCAGTTTGCCAAGCAAAATTAGTGCAGTTCTCGGTATGCCTACTAAGGATATCGAAAGAATTGTTTACTATGAATCTTATGCTGTGGTCAGACCGGGCAACACCCAACTGCAACCGCGTGATTTATTGACTGAAGAACAATATTTAGACATCGTTGAGAATTTGCCGAAAGATGAACTTGATTTAGATTTCGACGACAAAAACAAATTCTTAGCCCTTATTGGCGGCGAAGCCATCAAAGAATTACTCAAACAAGTCGAGCCTGAACGTACTTATTACGAATTGAAAGCGAGACTTAAAGAAGAAACTTCACAACAGAAAAAAACTGAATTGCTCAAACGTCTTCGTGTGCTTGATGCATTCCGTTCAAGTATGAAGAGCGAATACCCGAATGAACCAAGTTGGATGGTGTTGGATATCGTTCCTGTTACTCCTCCCGACTTGCGTCCGCTTGTGCCGCTCGAAGGTGGTCGTTTTGCAACTTCCGACTTGAATGACCTTTACAGACGTGTTATCATCAGAAATAACAGACTTAAGCGCCTCATTGATATTCGCGCCCCTGAAGTTATCTTGCGTAACGAAAAGAGAATGCTCCAAGAAGCAGTTGACGCACTATTTGATAATAGTCGTCGTGCTGTCCGAAGCGAATCTCAACGTGCGCTCAAATCTCTTGCTGATACTTTGAAAGGTAAAACAGGTAGATTCCGCCAAAACTTGCTCGGTAAACGTGTTGACTATTCAGGTCGTTCGGTTATCGTCGTTGGTCCTGAGCTTAAGATTCACGAATGTGGCTTGCCTAAGGATATGGCGGTTGAATTGTTCAAACCTTTTATTATCAGAAAATTGATAGAAAGAGGTCACGTTAAAACTGTGAAAAGTGCCAAGAAAATGGTCGAACGCAAAACTAACGAAGTTTGGGATATCTTAGATAAAGTAATTGACGGGCATCCGGTATTACTTAATCGTGCCCCGACTTTGCACAGACTTGGTATTCAAGCGTTCCAGCCTCGTCTAATCGAAGGTAAAGCTATCCAATTGCACCCACTCGTCTGTACAGCGTTCAACGCCGACTTTGACGGTGACCAAATGGCAGTTCACTTGCCGATTAGCTTCGAAGCACAGTTAGAAGCTATGCTTCTTATTTTGGCTCCTCACAATATCATGCACACACAAAATGGCGACCCAATTGCGGTGCCATCACAAGACATGGTTCTTGGTGTGTATTATCTGACAAAAATGAGACCCGGAAGTAAGGGCGAAGGCAAAGTATTTGCTTCACCCGAAGAAGTTATTATTGCTTATGATTGCAATATTGTCGAATTAAATACAAAAATCAAAGTCCGTTATCGTGGCGAAATGCTCGATACTACTGTCGGTAGAATCATTTTGAATGAAATTGTCCCCGAAGAAATGGGCTATATCAATGAACTTCTAACTAAAAACAGACTTCGACAATTAATCGGTAATTGCTTCCGTGCTGCCGGATTGGCTAAAACAGTAGAGTTCCTTGATGATTTGAAAGAAATGGGCTTTACATATGCCACAAAAGGTGGGCTTTCCGTTAGTGTGGATGATGTTATCATTCCTGACGCTAAGAAAAGTATCATTACTAACGCTCAAAACAATATTGACAAATTTGAAGATGCTTACCAAAACGGTGTTATTAGTGCCGGTGAACGTTACAACAAAATCATTGATACATGGTCAACTGCTACTAACTTAGTTGCAGACCGTTTGTATAGTGAAATGCAACGTGACAAATCCGGATTCAACACGTTTTGGATGATGTTAGATTCTAAAGCACGTGGTTCAAAAGAGCAGATTCGTCAGCTTGCAGGGATGAGAGGTTTGATGGCTAAACCTAAGAAATCTTTGTCCGGTTCGACAGGCGAACTTATCGAAAACCCGATTATTTCTAACTTTAAGGAAGGTTTGTCTATCCTTGAGTACTTCATCTCAACTCACGGTGCTCGTAAAGGTCTTGCCGATACTGCACTTAAGACTGCCGATGCAGGTTACTTAACTCGAAGACTTCATGACGTTGCCCAAGATGTGATTATTTCCGAATCTGACTGCGGTACAATTCGTGGTGTGGAAATGACTGCATTGAAAGATGGCGAGGAAATCAAAGAGCCTTTAGTAGAACGTATCATGGGCAGAGTTGCTCTTCGTGATGTGGTTGACCCACTTACTGATACAATAATTTGCAAAGCAGCTCAAGTAATTGACGAAAAAGTGGCTTCTCAAATTGATGCATCTTCTGTGGAATCTGTTTTGATTCGTTCAGTATTGACTTGCGAATCCAGACGCGGTGTATGTGCTAAATGTTACGGTCGTAACCTTGCTACTGGCAAAATTGTTGATACAGGCGAAGCAGTTGGTACAATTGCTTCACAGTCAATCGGCGAACCCGGTACGCAGCTTACTCTCAGAACATTCCACACAGGTGGTACTGCTGCATTGGTTGCTTCGCAATCATCTGTTCAGGCTAAATTCGATGGTGTCATCCAATTCGAAAATGTCAAAACTGTTAGTTACGAAGGAGATGAAGAAAAAATCGTTTTGGCTACCAGCCGAAGCGGTATCATAAATATAATTGACCCCGAAAGCAACAGAATTCTAACTAAATATGATTTGACTTACGGTGCTCAATTATTGGTTAGCAATGGCGAAGAAGTCAAAAAAGGTAGCCAAATTTATTCTTGGGACCCATACAACACTACAATCTTGACTGAAATTGCAGGACGTGTTAAATATCGTGATTTGGTGTTGAATATCACTTATCGCGAAGTTCATGATGAGCAAACAGGTCACATTACAAAAATCGTAATTGATTCAAAAGATAAGTCAAAAATTCCTACAATTGACATCATTGATGATGCAGGCGAAGTGCTACGTAGCTACAATATTCCGTCAAGAGCTCAACTTAAAGTTGATAACGGCGAATTTGTCGGCATTGGTACTGACCTTGTTAAGATTGCTCGCGACCGCGGCAGAACTCAGGATATCACAGGTGGATTGCCTCGTGTAACTGAACTTTTCGAAGCTCGTTCACCGCAAAACCCTGCCGTAATCAGTGATATTGACGGTATTGTATCATTCGACAGTCACAAACGTGGTCAACGTATCATCGTTGTTACATCACTTGACGGCAAAACTGTCATTGAATACGGCGTTTCAGTCGGTAAGCACATTTTAGTCCAACAAGAAGACTTTGTGCGTTCGGGTGATAGATTGACCGAAGGCTCGATTAATCCTCACGATATCCTTCGTATCAAGGGTGCAAACGCAGTCCAAGAATATCTTGTGAACGAAATTCAAGAAGTTTATCGTATGCAAGGTGTGAAAATCAATGACAAACACATCGAAGTTATCGTTAGACAAATGCTCCAAAAAGTAAAAATTGCCGATTCCGGCGATTCTGCTTTCTTGGATAACGAAAACATCGACCGTATCAGATTTATTGACGAAAACCAGAAAATCAAATCAATGGTTGTCATCACTGACGCCGGCGACACTCAATTCATGGAAAATGAAATTGTGCCTAAGCGTAAAGTTCGCGAAGAAAACGCCAGCCGTGTCCAACACAGCTTACGCGAAGGCGAATATCGTCAGGCGGAACCTGCTATTTCCGAGCCGATTTTGCTTGGCATTACTCAAGCATCCTTGACTACCGAAAGCTGGTTGTCTGCCGCATCATTCCAAGAAACTACACGTGTACTTTCTGATGCATCAGTTGCTGCTAAGGTTGACCATTTAATCGGATTGAAAGAGAATATCATACTCGGACAACTTATTCCGGCTGGTACAGGTTTGAGACATTACCAACAAATGACGGTTCATTCCGAAGTTGGCAATATTTTCGGCAGAAAAACTTACGGTGCAGATGACGTTATTGCTCCGGCTTACGAAGCTGAACCAAGAGTGAAAAATCCTTCGCACGCTTAATTAGTGGTGTAATTATTTATAAAAAAGCCGTTCCATTAGGAGCGGTTTTTTCATTTCAAATTCATATTATAATAACCTTAAAAAGAGTTAAAAAATGAGCCTTGTAATTTACATCAAAAGATTTTTGCCTACGTGGGCAATCAATTTTCTCAAGAGTGTCAGACAGATTTTCAGAGATAAAAACAATAGTGGAAATGAAGCGCCCCCTGTGCCACATTCCGCCAAGCAATCGGTATTAAGAAAGTACAAAAACCGCTACAAAATCAATAATCTCGTCGAAACCGGAACCTATTTAGGCGACATGGTAGAAGCTATGAGGGAAGAATTTACCTCGATTTACTCTGTGGAATTGGATATGAAGCTATTTAAAATGGCAGAAAAACGATTCGCAAAATTCCCGCATATTACGATTTTGCAAGGTGATAGCGGTCAAGTGCTATATGATTTGGTGCCGAAGCTGAACGCTCCGACATTGTTTTGGCTTGACGGACATTATTCACAAGGCATAACAGCCAAAGGCGATAAGGATTGCCCCATTTACGAGGAATTAGGTGCTATCCTCCAATCAGACTTCGGGCATGTTTTGCTGATTGACGATGCGACATACTTCAACGGCGAAGGCGATTACCCTACAATCGAAGCCTTGTCACAATTCATCAGCAAACACAAAAATATCAGCGAACAAATTATCGAGCACGACATCATCTGCATAGTGTTGGATTAACTATTGTCTTAGATGTGGCACATCTGAAATGTAGGGACTGCAACAGCGTTCTGTCCAAAACATAGCCCATGAATTTATTCGTGGGTGGAGAATTCATTTAACCACAAAGAATTCGCAAAGAACTCTAAGAGTTGTATTGGTCATTCTGAAGACGAAGTCGAAGAATCCATGACTTTCAACCTTGATTAATTCATCCGATGACTCCAAGTTCACATGTGCAGCACATTTGTTTGAGATAATTCATCGGTTGATTCCAAGTCATCGGATGAATATTGAGACAACCATTTGATTAGGGTGTTCCTGTATTTATTTTCTCTTTAGAACCTTAAAATATATAAATGCTTACAAATTTTGTCCGATTTCTTTTTTTATGGTATATAAGTTTAGTACGAATTTAACAAATTCGAGATTTATGTGAATTGAGCTTATTAACAATGCTTAGGAGTCATAGATGAAGTCTCTATCTACAATTTTTACAATCTTTTTGATTTTATCAATTAATGCCTTTTGTTCGATTTACCACGTCAAAATAGATGGCAACGATGAAAACAGCGGGCTATCTTGGAATGAACCCTTTTTAACTTTACAGAAGGCTCTCGATATGGCTCAAGAAGGTGACCAAATATGGGTCGCCGAAGGAATCTACAAACCTACATATGATTACGGATTGAACATTGGAGAGCAGGGCAAGCATTTTAAATTGAAGTCCGGTGTTGGTTTATTTGGTGGATTTCCTGCCGATTGTGAGCCAACTTTCGAGGATAGAGACCACTATAAGCACCAAACGATTCTATGTGGTGATTTGAACGACGATGACCATTGGAACGAGACCGAAATGATGTGGGAAAATCGGGAAGATAACTGTTTTCATGTGTTTTACATGCCTGATTTTTTAAATTTAAACGCTCAAAACGTTTTAGATGGTTTTGTAATCAGAAACGGGCATGCACTGAAAACAGATGAAAATAAAAACCCATTTGGCTTTGGAGGCGGAGTATTTTTAATGGGCAACATACTACAGATAAATAATTGTATCTTCAAGCATAACTTTGCCGATTACGGTGCTGCAATTGGAGTTTTTAATGCCAACAGAAGTTCAGGAAATGCAAAATTGGAATTAAATAATTCTATGCTTATTGATAATATCGCTCAACAAAGCGGTGGTGGGATGAGTATTTATGCTGATGTCAAATTAGTGAATTGTGTAATTGCACGTAATCGAGCGATTGAAAAAAGCGGTGGTGGTATTGATGGATATTTCAATACTACGAAAACATCAGGTCTCAATATATACAATTGTACAATTGCCGACAATACTTCAAATGAGTTTGGTGGTGGACTTTTTTTATGGTCGCAAAATACACAAGAAATGGTGTTACCTGCCGGCGATGTTACTATACTCAATTCTATAATTTTCGGAAACATTACCGCCACTCATAGTGCATCTAATGAAATCTTTGGTGTCTATGTCAGTTCCACAACTTCGGAAAATACGGGCAAAGTATATATACATCATAGTATCTTAGGTGGTGGATATAGTTCACAGTCAGGTAATTGTTTTGTGATATCAGATACGAAAAGTCAAAACCCGAAATTTGTCGGTACAGGGGAGCATCCTTACATGATACAGCAGACCTCGCCTTGCTTAGATGCCGGGTCGTCAATTCCATTACATGCTAATAATGAGCCTTTCGACATCCGCGGTTCAAAATTTCCACGAAAATTGAACGGTCATGATGGAACTGAAGGGACAATTGACATTGGCGCCTATGAATTCAACGTCAATCAAGATGCAGTCTCAGTCGAAGAATTTGATATTGCTTTTGGCATATTCCCCAACCCCGCAACGGAATATATTGAAATTAGATTCTCTTCTATCAACCATACGGTTAACCGTATGGTTGAAAATGATTCTGAGATTCAAATTCTCAATACTTTAGGCGATTGTGTTATGACCGTAGAGACATGGCATGCCGTGTCTCTACAAAGAATTGACGTTTCGCACCTTCCGCCCGGAGTCTATTTCCTCCGTATTGGCGACAAAACCCGGAAGTTTGTGAAAGTCTGAACTATGATTTTTTTGATTAAAATGATTTTGATGATTACAATTTGTTCCGTCAGGTATTACACCTGACGGGATAAGTATTTGTCATTCTGAAAGACGAAGTGAAGAATCCATGCCTTTCTTGAAAACTTGATTCTTCACTTCGTTCGGAATGACGAGGCACAACTGAAATGTAGGGATTGCAACAGCGTTCTGACCAAAACATAGCCCACGGTTTCAACCGTGGGTTAGGAAAATTGATGTTGTAGATTAATTCATCCGATGACTCCAAGTCATCGGATGAATATTGAGTCTGTAATCATTGGACAGAACGCTGTTCTATCCCTACAATCATCTGGTTAGTAGGTGTTCTGTAAACCTTTTTTAGGACGGAGGAAGCAAAAAAAAAAAAGAGGCTGCTTCCAGCCCCTTTTATAAAAATCATAAAAAAATATGATTACTTGATTTCCCACCATTCATCGCCGCGCATTAGGTCGTCTAAGTTGCCTTCACCTTTGCGTTCGATTAAATCATTGATTTGCCAAGTAACTTTTTGGTCGTAAGTTGGTTTCGATTCAGCATAAATTACGCCCATCGGACGTGGTAATTCGGGATTGAATGACATATCGGACAAGATTAATGCTAATGTTGAATCTTGCTCGTTATGGACAATCAAATCGTTCACTGAGTATTTACCTTCGTCGAGATTGACCACTTTTGGTTTGTAGCCGTCCATGATGATACCTAATTCGTTTTTGAATCCAAAAACGAGTGGTTTGCCGTGTTCCAAATTGATTGTGCTTGTTGGGCGAGTCTCTTTGCGAGTGTATTCGTCGAAAGCACCGTCATTGAAAATCACGCAATTTGCATAAATTTCTACAAAAGAAAATCCTTTATGTTGCGCTGCTCTTTGGAACAGGTGCTTCATGTGCGAAGGATTATTGTCATATCCGCGGGCTACAAATGTAGAGCCCGAACCCAATGCCAATGACGATGGGTTGAACGGGTCGTCTAATACACCGAATGGTGACGATTTCGTCTTTTGCCCAACGCGTGAAGTGGGGGAGAACTGCCCTTTGGTGAGCGAATAAATTTCGTTGTTGAACATAATCACGTTGATGTCCACATTTCTGCGAGAAGCATGAATCATGTGATTGCCACCAATACTCATGCAATCGCCATCGCCGGTTGCCACCCATACCGATAAATCAGGACGAGCCACTTTCAGCCCGGAAGCTACTGCTAATGCACGCCCATGGATTGAATGGAATCCGTAAACATCCATGTAGTACGGGAAACGGCTCGAACAGCCAATTCCGGAGACGAATACGATTTTTTCCTTGGGGACACCGATATCCGGCATTATTCTTTGGACTTGAGCCAAAATAGAGTATCCACCACATCCGGCGCACCAACGCACATCAATATTCGCTTTGAAATCTTTGGGAGTGTATTGCGGTATTTCGCCGTATTCTTTATGTATCAATAAATCAAGTTGGGTTGTCATTTTGAGACTCCTTCGGAAAGTAATATTTCTTCAATTTTATTGGCAATTTCTTCTGCAGTAAAAGTATTTCCCTGAACTTTGTTCAGACCGATGATAGGACGCATGTATTTGTATTGTAGCAAAATTTTGAGTTGTCCGAGATTCATTTCAGGAACAAGAATTTGCTTGAAATTACTCATAATATCACCTAAATTAGCAGGTAATGGATTGAGATATTTCAAGTGTACGTGAGATATTTTCACGTCCTTTTCTCTGAGCGATGCCAAAGCATTTCTTGCCGAGCCCCAAGTGCTGCCCCATGTCACAAGGAGTAATTCTCCGCTTTCATCACCATCAACCACTAAGTCGGGAATATCTTGAACGATTCTTTCGACTTTTTCGGCGCGAATTTCGCACATTCTTTGGTGATTCATCGGGTCATGAGATACTAAACCTGTGATATTATCCTTTTCCAATCCGCCGATTCTGTGCTCCAATCCCGGTGTGCCGGGCACAGCCCAAGGACGAGCCAAAGTTTCAGGATTGCGTTTGTATGGAGCGTATGTTTCTTTATCTGTAGCAAATTTAATCCCGATTTCAGGGAGTTCATCTAATGTCGGAACTTTCCATGCTTCCGAGCCTTGTGCAATATAACCGTCTGTAAGCAAAATAACAGGAGTCATGTATTTGATTGCAATTCTTGCTGCTTCGATTGTCATATCGAAACAATCAGTTGCTGTGCTTGCTGCAAGGACAGGAATTGGTGCTTCGCCATGGCGACCCCAAAGTGCCATCAACAAATCGGATTGCTCCGGTTTAGTTGGTAAACCTGTACTCGGACCGGCTCTTTGAACATCAACAACGACCAATGGCAATTCGAGCATTACAGCAAGACCCATTGCTTCCACCTTGAGAGACAGACCGGGACCGCTGGTTGTAGTAGCGGCTAATGCTCCACCATAGGAGGCGCCGATTGCCGATGTAATACCTGCGATTTCGTCTTCCATTTGCATATGCTTTACGCCATATTGCTTATATCCGGAGATGAAATGCAAAATTTCAGTTGCCGGAGTGATAGGGTAAGAGCCTAAGAATAATGGTAAACCTGCTCTATTTGCAGCAACTGCCAAGCCCAATGCGACTGCATTATTGCCTGTAATGTTGCGGTAAATTCCTTTTCGCAAATCTGCAGGTTTAACGATATAGCGAACAGCCAAATCTTGACCCATTGCTCCAAAATTGTAACCGGCTTTGAATACTTTCAGGTTTGCATCGCGAATTGTTTCGTTTTTGCCAAATTTCTTATTGAGCCAAATTTGAGTTGGTTCTAATGGTCTGTCGAATAGCCAATATGCAAGACCGAGTGCGAAAAGATTCTTCGTGCGGTCTATCATTTTCGGCGGCAAATCAAAATCTTCGAGTACTCTGCGTACTTGTTCGTTTATGTCGTATGCAAAAACCTGGTAATCTGCAAGGCTACCGTCTTCGATTGGATTCTTTTCGTACTTTGCCAATTTAAGATTTTTATCCTTAAATCCGGCTTTATTCAAAAGTAAGATACCGTGTTTCTTGACGTCTTTCAAATTTACCTTGAGTGACGCTGCGTTCATAGCCACAAGCACATCTATTTTATCACCCGGGGTGTTTGTTCTTGTTGCACCAAAATGAACTTGGTAGGCACTGACGCCATACAAAGTCCCTTCGGGAGCCCTGATTTCTGACGGGTAATCAGGAAAGGTGTTAACGATGTTACCCATTTCTGCGGAAGTATCCGAGAATTGAGTTCCTGTCAGCTGCATGCCATCACCGGAGTCTCCGGCAAATCGAATTACAGCTTTTTCGACTTCTACAAATTGCTGTTCCATGTCAAACTTTTTTATTTTTTAAACAAGCAAATAACTTAACTTCTAATATAACTGTTGAGCAATGTATTGGTTTTAGTCGCAAAAATTTTGTCATTCTTACCATAAAGATGATAAGAATGACAATTTTACATTGCTAATTACAAATTTAATCAATAATTCAATACGTAATTATTCAAAGCTTTCATATATTGGGCTCTTTCGTAAGAACTTGGGTCGGGGATGTTGAGTTGGCTCATACTTCCTTGCATTTGCATAATTGATTCGTATTCGTGTTCGGTCATCCATTCTACCATTTCTTCTTCGATGTCTTTGATATAATCTACACCGTAGCGGAGTAATGTAGAACAAAGCATAGTAACGTTAGCTCCAACGAGCATCATTTTGATTACATCTTCGCCGTAGTGGATGCCACTTGTAGCTGCGAGGTCAGAGAAGATTCTGCCCTTAAGTATCGCAATCCATCTCATTGGCAAACGCAAATCGGTTGGGTTGCTCAATATTATATGTGGCTCTACTTCGAGTTCTTCCAAATTAATATCGGGTTGATAAAAGCGATTGAATAGGACAAGTGCATCTGCACCTGCGGCATCAAATCTTTTAGCCATATTTGCCATATTCGAGAAAAATGGGCTAAGTTTGAGTGCGACAGGAATGCTGACAGCTGCTTTCACAGATTTCAGGATTTCTACATAATCGTTTTCGATTTCTGCACCTGTTTTGTCCAAATCGGTTGGGATATTGTAAATATTCAATTCGATAGCATCGGCACCGGCACCTTGCATTTGCTTTGCAAAGTCAGTCCATCCACCTACTGTAGTGCCGTTAATACTGGCAATGACAGGGATTTTCACACTTTCTTTTGCTTTGCGAATAAGCTCAAGATATTCGTCCGGACCAAGATTGTAGTCACTTGTATCGGGAAAATAGCTCAATGATTCCGCAAAAGCTTCTGTACCTTGTGTGGTATGATAAAAGAGTTCCTTTTGGTCGAATTTGATTTGCTCTTCGAAGATTGAATACATCACGAGAGCTGAAGCGCCGGCATCTTCGATTTTCTTGATACCGTCCAAAGTTCTTGATAATGGCGAAGCAGATACGACAAGTGGCGACTTAAGAGTCATGCCCATGTATTTTGTTTTCAAGTCCATAATTTACTCCAATTAAATTTTTTAATTTTCAATAGAATTATAGAAGCGGATTGCTCCGCTTCCGGATTTATTTTTGCTCTTCAACAGGAGCATTAGTACGTTCAGCCATGAATTTATATTTAGCGAATCTTTCGTTCACTTGTTCTTGTGCAGTTTTGAATAAAACTTCTGCTACTTTGGGGTTGCTCTTCATCAACATTTGGAATCTTCCTTCGCTTTGCATAAACTCACGAACGCCAATTTTTGGTTGCTTCGAATCTAAAATCAAAGGATTTTTACCTTGGTCAACCAGATTCGGATTGTATCTGTAAAGTAACCATTGACCCGAATCAACTGCAAGTTTGTGTTGTGCAAGTGGGCGGCTCATATCAATACCGTGAGCGATACAATGACTATATGCAATGATTATCGAAGGACCATCATGGGCTTCAGCTTCGAGGAATGCTTTCAAAGTATGCTCGTCTTTAGCTCCGAAGGCTACCGATGCTACATAGACATTGCCGTAAGCCATCGCCATCGAACCTAAATCTTTCTTCTGAGTTGCTTTGCCACCGGCTGAGAATTTTGCTACTGCACTTAAAGGTGTTGCTTTTGAAGTCTGACCTCCGGTATTTGAATATACTTCGGTATCGAGAACTAAGATATTCACATTTTTACCGGATGCCAATACGTGGTCTAATCCACCGTAACCGATGTCATAAGCCCAACCGTCGCCACCGACAATCCATACGCTCTTCTTGACTAAATAATCCGCAACTGTCGCTAATCTCTTAGCCAATGGGTCATTTATTTTGTTTAATTTTTCTTTTAATATTTCAACTTTAGCTCTTTGGTCAGCAATTTCTTGCTCGTCTTTTTGGCTTGCATTAATCAATTCATTTGCAAAATCCGCTCCTAATTCATCTGCCAATTTTTCGAGTAAAAATACTGCGACTTCTTTTTGTTTGTCAATCGCTAATCTGTATCCAAGACCAAATTCGGCGTTGTCTTCAAATAATGAATTTGACCAAGCCGGACCTCTGCCATCCAAGTTCTTAGCCCAAGGAGTAGTAGGCAAGTTACCGCCGTAGATTGATGAGCAGCCTGTTGCATTTGCAACGATTGCTCTATCACCGAATAATTGCGACATCAATTTGATATATGGTGTTTCGCCGCATCCTGCACATGCACCCGAGAATTCGAATAATGGGAGAAGCACTTGTTGGCTTCTGATATTATTGATATTGACTTGAGTTCTGTCAAGGTCGGGGATTTGTAAGAAGAAGTCCCAATTTTCCGCTTCAGGTTGACGTAATGGAATTTGATTTTCCATATTTAATGCTCTCAAGCTGACATTAGATTTGTTTTTAGCAGGGCAAACTTCGACACAAACGCCGCAACCTGTACAATCTTCCGGAGCTACTTGTATAGAATATTTCCAGCCGTTTGCTTTCCAATTTTTATCTTTAGCATCTGTATATTTGAATGTTTCAGGAGCATTTTCGAGATATTTCGGGTCGTAAACTTTGATTCTGATTGTTGCATGAGGACATACAAAGGCGCATTTACCGCATTGTGTACAAGTGTCCATATCCCAAACCGGAATTTCGAGTGCAATATTACGTTTTTCCCATTTTGCAGTATCTGTTGGGTAAGTACCATCTTGTGGGAATGCACTGACAGGTAGGAAATCGCCATTTCCGGCAATGATTTGACCCAAAACGTCATGTACAAATGCCGGTGATTTGGCTGACACTGGAGCGTGAAGGTCAAAGCTGCTTGTGGCTTCATTCGGAACAGCAATTTCATGTAAGTTTTCGAGTGTGTTGTCAACTGCTTGGATATTCATTGCTACAATTTCTTCGCCTTTTCTGCCGTATGTTTTGCGGATTGAATCTTTGATTGCTTCGATTGCTTCTTCACGAGGTAAAACACCCGATATTGCGAAGAAACAAACTTGCATTACAGTATTGATTCTGCGTCCCATGCCGCTTTGTTCGGCTACTGTTTGTGCATCTATAGCATATAACTTAATTTTCTTTTCAATAATTTGTTTTTGCTGTGACTTCGGTAAGCTGTCCCATACTTCGTTCATATGTACAGGTGTATTGACTAAGAATACGCCGCCCGGACGAAGATTTTTAATCATATCGAATTTTTCGAGAAATACTGTTTGGTGACAGCCGATGAAATTAGCCGTAGAAATCAAATAAGGCGCTCTGATTACGTCCGGTCCGAATCTCAAGTGAGAAACTGTAACGGCGCCGGCTTTTTTGGAGTCATACACAAAGTAGCCTTGAGCGTAATTATTTGTGTTTTCGCCAATGATTTTAATCGAATTTTTGTTTGCACCGACTGTACCATCAGAACCAAGTCCGTAGAACATTGCTCTAACAACGTTATCAGCTTCAATATCGAAACTCGGGTCGTAATCAATGCTTGTAAATGTGACGTCATCGTTGATACCGACTGTGAAATTATTTTTAGGATTATCCAATGCCAAATTATCGTAAACACCTTTTACCATAGCAGGTGTAAATTCTTTTGATGATAAACCGAATCTACCACCGATAACTTTCGGCATCTCTTTAATACTTCCATAACCCAATTCGAGCCCTTGATTTAGACCAAAAACTACGTCTAAATATAATGGTTCGGCAGGAGCACCGGGTTCTTTTGTTCTGTCAAGTACAGCAATTTTCTTAACTGTAGCGGGTAATGCTTCCAACATGCGTTTGAAATCAAATGGACGGAATAAGCGAATCTTCAACATTCCGACTTTGCGTCCTTGTTTGTTCAAAGTTTCAACTGTTGATTGTACTGTTTCGCAACCTGAAGCCATCAAAATTACAACTTCTTCAGCATCCGGAGCGCCGACATACTCAAATAATTTATAATATCTTCCGGTCAAATCACCAAATTCGTTCATAACATCTTGAACAATATCAGGACATCCTTGGTAGTATTTGTTGATTGTTTCGCGATTTTGGAAGAATACGTCCGGATTTTGAGCAGTTCCGCGAAGAACGGGTTTGTCCGGTGTTAAGCATCTATTACGATGAGCTTGAACTAAGTCATCAGTAATCAATTTTTTCATTACTTCATCAGGAATTACTTCAATTTTTGAAACTTCGTGTGAAGTTCTGAAGCCGTCAAAGAAATGAAGGAAAGGAATTCTTGAGCGAAGCGTTGCCGCTTGCGAAATCAGTGCAAAGTCCATTACCTCTTGAACAGAAGCGGCACCCAAGAAGGCGAAGCCTGTTCCACGAGCAGCCATAATATCACTATGGTCGCCAAAAATCGAAAGTGCATGAGTCGCTAATGAGCGAGCAGTTATATTGAAAACAGTCGAGGTTAGCTCGCCTGCAATTTTGTACATGTTAGGAATCTTAAGTAGCAAACCTTGAGAAGCAGTAAATGTAGTGGTGAGTGCTCCGGCTTGTAAGGAGCCATGAACAGCACCGGCGGCGCCACCTTCACTTTGCATTTCGCAAACTTCAGGGATGTTACCCCATATGTTTTTATAGCCTTTCGAAGCCCATTCGTCAGCCCATTCACCCATGTTGGACGATGGAGTAATCGGATAAATGGCACATACTTCGTTTACGCGGTACATTACATAGGCGGCGGCTTCGTTGCCGTCTATCGTTATAAACTCTCTTTCTTTCATACTAATACCTTTATTCAATCTGTAAAGTATAATTTCAATTATGATATTTATTTCATAATTTGTTCAATAATCTTTTATAAAAGTACGAAATATTTCTTTATTCTCAAGAAAAATATTGCATAAGTCATTATAATTTAATGAGTTAATGAGCCTTTGCTAAAGTTAATGTTAGCTGTGTATAAGATATATATTAGCATATATTTCAAAATAAGATTAAGATAAACCAAATACACATGAAACTTTTTGTAAAATTAATTGTTTATAAAATATAAACCATGCAAAAGATAAATTATTTTTTGCGTTTTTGAAAATTTATATTTTTTACTTATTCAGATGATAGGACTTACATATGACGGCTTTTGCATATACGGACGAACAATATTTGTATAAGAATGGTACCTCCATCACTTATAAAACAATGATTCTTTTATCATAATACAAGGCAAACGAAATTTAATTTATTTACAAATTTAAGGATATATAATATGAAAAAAGGTAACACCTTTACACGCATCTCCATTCCCATAATATTAATTGTATTTTTTATGTGGTTTGGGGCAGAAGTTTACTCCAGGAGCGGAGGCAGTGGTATTTCAGGATTGACAGCAACTAATTCTAATGGTTGCAACTGCCATGGTTCTTCATCAAGTAGCACAACTACGTTGCAAGCTACAAGTTCAACAGGCAGTTTTAAGTTTAGTCCCGACCAAGAAGTTGATTTTGTCGTTAGAGTGACTAACTCAAATCAATCCGCAGCAGGAGTTAATATAGCTGTTAAGACTACCGAAACCGGTAATACAAACGCAGGCACTCTAAGTTTTGCGACCGGCTCGGGTTTAAGGACTGAATCAAGCGAGCTTACACATTCATCACCTAAATCATTTGGTGATTTGACATATGCTGAATTTACATTTACTTGGAAGGCTCCCACTACACCGGGGACTTATTATCTAAGGGCAATCGGTAATGCAGTAAACGAAAGTGGAAACACAAGTGGAGACCTTTGGAATTGGATGACACCACAAACTCTTATTGTGGCAGGTGCTACGGTCACTGCCCCAACAAGCTCGTCAACATGGTGCGCCGGAACTACACAAGAAATTAAGTGGACTCAATCGGGTATTGATAATCTCAAAATTGAGCTTTCTTCAAATGGTGGTTCATCATTCCCGACAGTTATTGCCAATAGTGTCAGTGCCTCATCAGGCTCTTATAATTGGAGCATTCCGGCGGATTTAGCATCCGGTACTCAATATCAGATTCGTTTGACTGATGTTTCTGATGCTAATATTTCGGGTAAATCAAGTAGCTTCACTATTTCAGGTCCTGCGTCTATTACTGTACAACCTACAGATATGGCTGTTTGCGAACAAGAATCTGTAACATTGTCAGCGACTGTTAATGGTGGTGTTGAGTCTTATGAATGGCGAAAAAATGGAACAGCTGTTCCAAATTCGAACTCAGCTTCGCTAACAATAAATCCTGCTACAATGCAAAGTGCCGGTGATTATGTTCTAGTCATTACACCTGATTGCGGTGAACAAATTACAAGTAATACTGCAAAACTGACTGTGAACGAAAACGCTAAAATCACTCAGCAACCTACCGGAAAAGAAGCTTGTGCCGGAAGTGATGTAGAGATTATAATCAAATCTGCAGGTCTGAATAAAACAGTAGAATGGTTCAAGAATGGTCAGTTGATAGCAGGTGAAAGCGGAGATACATTGAAATTGTTTAGCATTTCAAGCTCTGATGCCGGCAGCTATACAGCAAAGGTTTCAGCAGATTGTGGTTCGGCAGTTACAAGCGTTCCTGCGGTTTTGGCTTTGGGTGTAAGTGCAGAGATAACGTCTCATCCGCAAAGCAAATCCATCTGCGAAAATCAAGAACTGAAGCTTTCAGTTGTTGCGATGGGCACCGGTATTAGTTACCAATGGAAAAAGGATGGTGTTGATATCACTGATGCTGTGAATTCTACTTTTGTTATTTCAGCATTCCAAGCATCTGACGCCGGAAATTATCAAGTAGTCGTTCAAGGCACTTGTGGCGATGCGGTTGAATCATCAGTTGCCAACGTAACTATGAATTCGTTTCCTATGATTTCGACTCAGCCAAGTTCAAAAACAGTCGCTGCAGGTGAAATGCTCGAGCTCACTGTTGTTGCAACAGGAAGCGAACTCGATTATCAGTGGTACCATAATGATACTGAATTAGAAGGCAAAACTGCCGCTACTTTGAGCATTGCAAGCGCCGCTTCTACAGATGCCGGTTCTTATTATGTCAATGTTATAAATGATTGCGGAACTGTCAAATCTTCAGTCGTTACTGTGACGGTAGATGTAATTGCAGATGGCAAGTTATCACTTTCGACGCAAACATATGATTTGGGAATAATCGAGCTAAATAAGAATCACCAATTTACAATCGTAGAATTAGTCAGAAACGTCGGTAGTAAGCCAATTTTGATTAATGAACTTGTCATGGAAGATGATTTAATGGACGGAACAATGACAATCAACTTCCCTGTTCCTCAGGAATTAGGCGAAGGTGAAAGAGCCGATTTGTCAGTTGATGTAACTCCGACCACAATAGGACCAAAGAGTTATAAGTTAACTTTCGTAACTGACGACGGGCAAGAATCAACAATTGTAATGACAGCACTTGCAGTTTCATATTCGATTGAACTTTCAACTGAATTGTTGGACTTCGGAACTGTTTTAGTTGAGGACATTCTTACGCAGTCATTGACCATTAAAAATAACAGCAATTCATCTGTCAAAATCAGCATGGTTTCAATATCAGGTGATGATGAAAATGTGTTCTCGATTGCTCAAGATTACAACGGTACTGTGATTGATGCCGGTGCAGAATTGACAATCAATACCCAATTCATGTCCGACGTGGAAGGAAATTATTCGGCAATGTTGGAAATCGAATTTGACGAAATTGAAAAAATCTCTGTTGAGTTGAAAGCAGTATCTTCTCTTTCATCAGTCGAAGACATTAAAGCGTACATAAACGATTTGAGAATTTTCCCGAATCCGACTGCCGAACATTTGAATTTGGAGTTATCGGCAAAACATGATTTGTCATACACTTTGAAATTATTCAACCCAAAAGGTGAATTACTCAATACCAAAAATGGTTATGCTTTGGAGGGAAATAATAATTTAACTTGGAATATAAGCACCGGCACATCATTAAGTGCCGGAACATATTTGATTATGCTCGAAATCAACGGCTCAGTCGTGCTCGACAAAGTGATTGTAATCGAATAATCTTACAAATAGATTCGTAAAAAGAGTTTGCCTCCCAAGGGCAAGCTCTTTTTTTTTCAACAAAATAAAAAATAATTTGGTCATGTTGTAGAATTTTTATAGTTTCGTGTGTCAAAGTGGGTGAAAGTGGGAAAAATTCCCTAACAATTTCATAAATTGATAACGGAGTGGTAAATGGCATTTTTCAAAGGGCAAGAATTACATTCTATCGACAACAAAGGTAGAGTGAATATTCCGGCAAAGATGCGTCGCAGCATATCGCCGGATGCCAATGATACATTTACCGTTACTCGCGGGCAAGATGATTGCATCGTGGCGTATCCCTTAGATGAATGGAAAAATTACGAGGAAAAATTCGAAGAACTTAACCAGTATGATTCAAAAAACAGATTTTTCTTACGTAAAATCTTGATGTGGTCGGAAGAAGTGCTGCTTGATGCACAACAACGCATAATGCTCCCAAAAAAATTGACAGATTTTGCGGGAATCGAAGGCAAAGTGCTGATAGTTGGGATGGTGGACCACATTGAGTTTTGGAATCCGGAGAAATTCGAAGAATATTTGAACAATCACGACGAAAGTTACGAAGAAGTAGCGGCGAAAGTGATGGTAAAATAGATGAAGAAGAAAAGAGCAAAACCGCAAAGAGTGCGTACCGACAAGAGTCGGCACATAGAATATGACTATCATTTGCCGGTATTGCTTGATGTAAGTGTTGACAATTTGGTTCAAAATGCTAATGGTATTTATGTAGATGGTACATTAGGTGGCGGCGGGCATGCAGAGCTGATATTATCGAAATTAGATTTCGGGGGGAGTCTGATAGCGTTCGATAAAGACAGAAATGCGGTAGAACACTGCGAGAGGAAGTTAAAGCATTACGTTACAAAAGATGCTGCTCCTAAACTTACTATCTATAATGAGTGCTATAGCAATGTCTGCGAGAAATCAGCAGTTTGGGGGAAATTCAGTGGTTTATTGCTTGATTTGGGCGTTTCCTCGAAGCAACTTGATACTGAATCCGCCGGGCTGAGTTACAGAGTTGACTCGCCTCTCGACATGCGGTTCGGTAACCACGGCAAAACTGCCGAAGAACTACTGAAGACGGCTGAGGTAGCAGATTTGACCCATGTTCTTCGCTTTTATGGCGAGGAACCAAATTCAGCAAGAATTGCGCGACGTATCGTCGAAATGCGTCGCGTGATTCCTCTGAATTCAACATTCGAACTTCGCGATATTATCACCTCCGTTGTTCCCGTTCCACTACACTACAAGACCCTTTCGCGAGTTTTCCAAGCTATTCGCATCGCCGTAAACGATGAATTGAACATTTTGGAAAGAACGCTGAATTGCATCATTGATAATTTGCGTCCCGGCGGAAGAATCGTGGTAATTTCATATCATTCGCTCGAAGATAGAATTGTCAAACATTTCATGCGTACAAATGCCACCAAAGACAACCACAGATTAGCACTCATCACCAAAAAACCAATAATACCAAGTGAAGAGGAAATCGCCACCAATCCCAGAGCACGCAGCGCCAAGTTGAGAGTTGCCGAAGTGTTGTGAGGGTGCTTAGGGTAGGGAATTGACCGACATTAGCAGAAAGGGAAGACAAGCAGAATAATCTAATTCGTAATAATTTGCACCAAGTTTGATATTTTCATAATAATTTTGCCGATGCTCCTTGTAATACTTTTCAGTTTGCAAATTCCAATAACTTTTACCAAGCTTTTCTGCAATGAACCACTTTTCGAGCAATCGGGCTACTCGTCCATTCCCATCGCTGAAGGGATGAATATGAGCAAAAACCAAATGTATCAACGCAGCATGGTAAAAAACTTCTGTTGGAGATAAATGTGTATTGAGCAAATTTTCTAAATCGGCGAAAAATTCATTGATTTTGCCATCAACATGTTCCGGTTCAATTGCCAGATAAACCAATCCATATTGGTCGAAAACTCCAATCTTTTCATTTCGGAAATGACCACGCTTGCTTTTGATTAGCAATGTTTCGGACAAAATTGCGTGGCAATGCAACAGATTTTTTGCATTCAGCTGATTGCCTTGTGCAAATTCATATGCCGCAACCAAATTCTCAATTTCTACTATTTCCTTGTTATTTTTGCCTTTTGCTTTCAACAAAGCATAATTCATAAAGGAGTTCAAATCAATGCTATTGCCTTCGATATTTGCTGAATATACCGCTGACGCTTGGTTTTTGTATCCCAAGTCAATCTTCAAATCAGTCCGGGACGAAATTGCCGAATAGTTCGCAATTTTATCGCCAACACTTGCTTCGTAATCCTTCAAATATGTTTGCTCAGTGATTTTCATGAATCTCACTCATAATAATTTAGGAAATTTCACATTTCATTCTGACGAATATAGCAGGATTGAATTTGTTTGTTGTATTGAACAAAACTTTTGAAGAAAAATATTTGTATATCTAATTTTTTTACAATACTTTTACATAGTGAACGTTCACTTACATAAAAGTAACTTTAAGAATGGATATTGTAAAATGACAATGACTATAACAGACAGACAAATGGAAATCATAGAAGCCGCCGGTAGAATACTCACCTCATCGGGTACCGGCGGATTGACCATAAAAAACTTAGCCAAAGAAATGCAATTCTCTGAAAGTGCTATTTACAGGCACTTTACCGGCAAGGAGGAGATTATTGTAGCTTTACTTGAATACCTTGCACAGATTATTGACGAACGATGCACTATTGCAACTTCATTAGGTAATTCGCCAGAGGAAAAGTTCACATTACTATTCCAATATCAGCTTTCGTTTTTTAAAGAAAATCCTCATTTTGTTGTAGCTGTTTTTTCAGATGGGCTTATGGAAGAAAGTGAACGAATAAACCAAACTATACTGAAAATCTTTTCGGTTAAAATGAAGCATTTGATGCCTATATTAATCGAAGGACAACAGAAGCAAGTATTCACAAATTCAGTAACAACTGAGGAATTGATGCAAATCGTCATGGGAACGTTCAGACTACAAATGTTTAAATGGCGGCTAGCGAATTATCAATTTGACATCCAACGTACCGGAAACAACTTAATTCAGTCAATTTTAACAATAATAAGGAATAAATAATCATGAACAGAGTAAGAATCTTTGCAGCCTCAATTCTAATCCAAAGCTGTACGATGCAAGGAAAAGTCACAAGGAATTGTAATAATAATTTTAAAAAATAAAAAATTTTAAACCATGAAGTTAGTAAATATTCACAAACATTTCTTCATCCTCATCATTCTCATGTTGGGATTGAATACAGTTCAAGCACAAGTTTGGACACTGAATCAATGTATTGAGGCAGCACAAGAGAACAATAAGAGCCTTCAAATCGGTAAAAACAATATTGCTATTAGTGAGTTCCGGCATAAGGAATCCAAAGCTAATTTGCTTCCCAAAGTTAACGCCAATGTTGATTACAAATACTTTACAAATCTGCCTTACCAACTGATGCCTCTATCAACCTTTAATCCGGCAGCAGAAGAAGGTCAATTTAGAGAGGCTCAGTTTGGTGTTCCGCATAACATCAATGCGAATTTGCAATTTTCGATGATATTGTATAATCCACAAGTTTATGGTTCCATTAAAACAACGAAAGTAGCTACGGAATTAGCAGAATTGCAATTTCGGAAGTCCGAGGAGCAAATCTTTTTTGAAATCTCGAATCTCTATTACAACGCACAAATTTTGCATCATCAAATGATTTTTATTGACAGCAATCTTGTGAATTCAGAAAGGCTTTTGATAAATATGCAA